>JANNFJ010000307.1:0-5274 GCA_031379725.1 Calothrix sp. OTE_75_metabat_31 | reverse complement strand
GGTATCGTAACTCGAAATCAGTTTTATTTATTATTTTGAATTTCGTAGTTGCGACTTAGTTCCCAGACTTTATCGCCGGATTTTATTTCAATCAAATTAAGTTGAAGAATAACTATTTTGGATGATTCTTTTTTCGAACTGAATGCATCAATATCTAAATTATATTGCCCGCCCAATGTTGTTTTAAAGGGGAAAGTTTCTGTTGGAATTTGAGTTTTGAGCTCTTTGTCGTGGTAAGACCATTTAATATTTTTTAACTGAAATATATAATCTTCAGAATTTATAAAGTCATACTGGGCTTCATAAGCATCTATGGACTGAAGGTCAATTTTTGCTTCAAGTTTACGTGATTTATGCTCAAGTTTCAGAATTTGAGAACTTAACAACTCCTTGTGTCTCTCAAGTTCATCAACCTCATCTTGCTTGAGGCTTATATTAGAATCTAATTGTTGCTCAAATTCCTCTTTAGATATTAACGTTTCGTATGTACGTAACTTCTGCTTTACTTGAGTCATCTCAAGGTTAGCCTGAATTAAGACACTAAACAGACCAAGGGTTGTTAGTAATAGGGCTGCTGACAGCATAGAATCTTGCATTTGTAATGGTATAACTTTATCTATTTACAGATATTTTAAAATATTATACTAAGTAAATAGATTGCTGAAGTTGATTAGTGATTAATATTACACATACTTAAGTTAGCGGCACACTAAGATCATTAATCATCCGTGGTTAACTAATAAACATCTCCAAAAATGATGTAAGGGCGCAATGCCTTGCGCCCCTACTAAGGCTTTCGGGCAACGCATAATTAATTTCTACCAGATGTCTAATAAGCAAAGTAGATATCCTGGGATTGATTAAAAAATAACAAATCCTGTGATAGCCTTAAGCTTAACTTTGTTATCACAATTTGGAAAGTAGAAACAGGGGCAAAAATCTTGTCGAGACCCTAAAGCATACTCGGTCTTGATTCGCTACGCAATAAAAATAGTTTAACGCTAGAGCCTACTGTAGCAATAATTATTACCACATATTTAGTCTAAATTAACCTTTTCTATAAACATCCTTCCGATGCTTGCACTGCAAAATTTGTACGAGTTCGCTTTCGTCATCAATATTGTAACGAACTCTATAATCGCCAACGCGAATACGATACTCGTTGTCAGAGGCTTTTAATTTAACAACTCCATCAGGACGCGGTTCTGAAGCAAGATTTTGGATTTTTTCAATAACACGTTGCACAACATCATCTGGCAAGTTGTCAATCTGCTTTTGTACTGACTTTGAAATAACGACACTATAGCTCATGGTACTTGATTTGAGCGTTTAGCAAGATATTCATCCATAGTTACGGACTCACCAACTACATACTCAGTACGAACCGCTTGAATTTCTACCTGTGTTTCTAAATCATCTTCATACAGCGCTTCTTCAGCTTCAAAAATTTGTTGCTCAATTATTTCTTGAAGTTGACGTTTTTCTTCTAAATCAAGAGAAGATATTGCTTCTGCTAAAGTTTGTAAGGAAATTTGTAATTTAACAATAGCTGGCATTTTTCTCCTGTTAGATGTATGTTTTGTATTTTGATATTATATTGATTTTAACATTTATATTAAACAAGGGAGCTATCCCCTATTGACTCTTCTGCATCCTAAAAAAAACGTAGGATAGGCATATTGCCTATCCTACATTCCCAAAATTTATTGAGTACGTAAAATTTCATGTAATAATATTTACGTCCTCCACTTACTTGTGGATAGTTTCCTTTGTATTCTCAGAATGTTCTTTATCTTTGAATAGACTAGTTGCAGTGGTCAGAAGTTCTTTGAGAACTTGTTTAACCTGTTGTTCCTTGCGTGCTAGAATACCACCAGCTTCACCCAATTTGCTATCGAGTTGCGAGTGCTTTTCTTTGATATTTTCAGCCGTTACTTCAGCACGGGGACGGGCTTGAACGAACCACTTTTGAGCATCATCGAGATAATCTTTGACCTCTTTATCGCGTCCACCATATTGTGCTGCCAAATTTGCTTGGACAATGGCAAGTTGTGCTTGTAATTGTGCGTAGCGTTTCTTCAACAACTCGAACTCATCGCTATTTCTAATCGTTTCAATAGCTGCTGCGATCGCAGTTGTCACCTGAATATTTTTTTGTGCAGTCGTTTCTTTAATCTCAGCTAAGATTCCTTGAACATCTTCCTGAATTTTATCTTCTTCTTGGTCAATAATAGCTTGCAACTGCTTCACTTCAGACTGTGTTTTGGCGATCGCTTCGTGACGCTTACTATTTACAGCTTCCAACGCACCTTCAATCGAGGCAGTTACTTCTTCCTTAAGTTCTCCGCCTTTTTCTTGCAAATTTTCCGTTACTGCTGTGACAGCTTCACGTACTAATATCCGAAAATCAGTCGAACCGGATTTTAACTCCGAACCAACTTGCGAAACAGCGCTTCTGACAATTTCTCGAATTCGGTCAATTCGTTGCTGTCCGGTTTCCTTGACTAATTCAATTTCAGCTTTAATGGTGTCTTTGATATTTTCGCTCATAATACAATATATTTTTCGCTAACTAGCTTTACATACAAAACTTCTTATTCATATATTGGCATAGCATCATGTCGGCGATAGTATCCCTTAGATAGAAATCCATGCACCAAATCTAAATTACTTCTTTATATATATTCCTAACGATATACTTGGATTTCTTCTCTTTGCGCCTTTGCGCCTCTGCGCGATAATATCTAAAAAATATATATCCACGATATAATCTAACAGCAACATCAAAAAGCACATGAAAAAACTAATATCAATATTATTACTTTCGCTCATCATAATTACTTGGACAGCACCAGCCACCGCAGATAGTAATAACGCAGCGAAAATATTTGAAACCAATTGTGCCGGGTGTCATATGAACGGAGGTAACATAATTCGACGTGGTAAAAACCTCAAAATGAACGCACTCAAAAAAAATGGCATGGATTCAATCGAAGCAATTACCGATATTGTCACCAACGGTAAAAATAACATGTCCGCATACAAAGACCGATTAACATCCCAACAAATTCAAGAAGTATCCACCTACGTTTTAGAACAAGCCCAGAAAAATTGGAAATGAAATATCTCATACATTGCCAGACTCATCTCAAACCATCAGCGATCGCGGCGACAAATATCAAAAATAATTTATTTGTATATTGATTAGTCGTAGGGGCGGGGTATCCCCGCCCTCTTCACATATATTTTAATATTGAATTATATTGAAGCATAAACCGGAAATATGTATCAACCTAATCCATCGCATCCAGTAGAAGACATCAAAAGTGAAGACTTGCAGGAATCCGGATTGCCTGACGAATTTCATATTATTCAACCCCAACTACTACGGGAAACATTCAATCCTCCTAGCTATCCAACAAACCAAATATTCACAGCCAGCAATTTAAATCTTTACTACGACCCGCGTCATCCTCAAAGATACAAACGTCCAGATTGGTTCGCTGCGGTTGATACTGCAAGTTTTTACACAAATAACCTGCGATTAAACTATGTAGTTTGGCAAGAAGGAGTCAACCCCTTTGTTGTCATTGAGTTACTATCCCCCGGAACCGAAAAAGAAGATTTGGGAGAAACCTTACCATCTACAGAACAACCTCCAGCTAAATGGCAAGTTTACGAGCGAATTTTACGCATACCTTATTACATTGTATTTGACTATTACACAGATGTATTGCGTGCTTTTATACTTCAAGCCGACCGCTACACAGAATTGAATCTAGAAGAAACACGTATTTGGATGCCCACACTCGAACTAGGTTTAGGACTTTGGCAAGGAACATATCAAGGTATAGATAGATTGTGGTTGCGGTGGTACGACGCTTGTGGAAACTGGACGGAATTAGGGAGTAGTTGATGTCATTAATGCGTAACTTTTTCGTGAGGGTCAGAATCCGGGTTTCGTAGAAGTTACGCGGATTCTTGTAAAGCCCAAATATACTCCCTTCCCTATTCCCTACTCCCCCTTCCTTCGGAAACCTCTACCACCGCTTTCGACTGAGGCTTTTACGGATTTGTTAGACTTGATGCAATTAAGCTTTTTTGGTTAATCGGAAACACGCTGCTGCGCGAGGCAACTAATGTTCACAGATACTTTAATTTCTAAACAACTCCCCACCCTGCAATATTCCTCCACACAGGAACGGTTCGATGAAACCTGGGAAAATCCTTTAGCTACCCTACTCGGATTAGGACGCGCTGCTGGCGCTGATTTTATCGAATTTTTCCTCGAACGTGTCAACTATATTAGTTGCCTTGCCGAAGACGATACCATCACCAGCATTACACCTCGGTTATCGACAGGTGCAGGTGTACGTGTCTTTCGAGGTAAAGCTGACTGTTACGTTACCACTAACGACCTTTCATTTACTGGCTTAAAAGCAGCATTAGAAAAAGCACTAGGTATCATGGGCTTACAATTGCCTACACCCAATGCTTTCATCCCCGAAATTAACCTCGAATTATTACGCGATTACGCGACCAAGCGCGGTAAAGATGGCTGGTTGCCGCTGTGTAGTTCGATACGCGAAATGGGCGAAGTTCTTCTCGATGGAACAGGCACCCTGCAAAAAACTGCTACTCATATCCAATCGCGTCGCGCTACCTATTTCCGCGACTGGCAAGAAGTTTTAGTGGCTGCCAGCGATGGTACATTTGCCCGCGATATTCGTCTGACTCAATCGGTCGGTTTTAATTTGCTTTGTGCCGATGGTGCAAATCGTACCTCCATCGCCGAACGTGCTGGTAATACAAGCGACCCCAATTTCTTACGTACTTGGGATTATCAAGAAGCTTCCGAACATATTTCCGAGTCTGCCGGGAAAATGCTCTACGCTGATTATGTCGAATCCGGCACATATCCGATTATCATGGCGAACCACTTCGGCGGTGTAATTTTCCATGAAGCTTGCGGACACTTACTTGAAACCACGCAAATCGAACGCAACACCACACCTTTCGCCGATAAAAAAGGCGAAAAAATCGCCCACGAAAGCTTGACTGCATGGGATGAAGGACGCGCTGAAAATGCCTTCGGAACCATTGATATGGATGACGAAGGGATGCCAGCACAACGCACTTTGTTGATTGAAAAAGGCATTTTAAAGAATTTCTTAGCAGACAGGGCAGGTTCGGTACGTACCGGACATCCACGCACGGGTAGCGGCAGACGGCAGAATTTTACCTTTGCCGCAGCTAGCCGGATGCGGAATACTT
>JANNFJ010000291.1:0-4266 GCA_031379725.1 Calothrix sp. OTE_75_metabat_31 | reverse complement strand
ACACTAAATAATTATTCCCCCTCTTACTATATTAAAGATGGAAAAAATTCCGGCAGAAATTGCAGCACTTACAGACCAAATCGATGCTCTGCACCAAGAACGCGCTGCACTTACCCCAAATATTACAACCACGAGCGATGATTCACCGCAAATTATTGTCGAAGCATATCGTCGTCAAGCTAGAGAAAATCCCGAACTAGCAGTCGAAATCAAAGGTATTGATGATGCAATTACTGCCCTGGAAATCCAACTTAAACAAAAACAAGCCCTGATTAAGCGGCTTCCAGTCCAAGTTCAACGAGCATTACAGGAAGAACAACTTGAAGCTGCCCGCAACCAAGCCCATATTCATGCTCAACGTATCAACGAACTAGCGGCAGAATTAGCAGCAGAACTGCGCGACCTCAAAACCTGCGCTAACGAACTTAGTCCGCTTTACTGGCAGGTTTACTATAAACCTTTTATTACAGGCTTCAAAACTATCTCGGTTCCTTACGTTCGTTCTGACGGCGACGTTTGGACGATTGTAAACCGTATTGTCTAGAAGTCGGGAGTCGGGAGTTATGAGCAGTAAATGTAGAGACACGTCTATTATTGAGTTAAAGATTATTAATCAATTTGTTCCTTCTCTACCCTCCTCAGTTCCCCTCCCACACCCCATCCCCACTCCCTACTCCCCTAATTCGTTACATTGACGATGGTACATACCCCATAGCACAAAGAATTGTAAAGAAGTATAACGTTTGCATGAGGCTTTGCTTTAGTTGACGTTACAAAACCCAATGCCTATAATTAATCCGCACCTGAGACAATAGGTATTTATTACTTATTTATGCAATTTATCCTCACAATTGGAATTTATAGGGATATATAACGTTTACAAAACTAAACAAACCTTAATATAATGTGAAGTAAGTTGAAAAGAGAAAGCGATTGTCAGTGATGAATATTCAATTTCCTTGGCTAAGTGCCATTACGATTCTGCCGCTAGTTGCGGCCCTGGCGATTCCTTTAATCCCAGATAAAGACGGTAAAACAGTCCGCTGGTATGCTTTGGGAGTTGCTTTTGCCGATTTTGCCTTAATGATTGTTGCTTTTTGGGAAAACTACAATTTCCAAAGTTCCTCGCTCCAATTAGTTGAGAAATTTGCTTGGATTCCCCAATTGGGCTTAAATTGGTCGCTTGCAGTAGATGGAATCTCGATGCCGCTAGTTTTGTTAACTGGCTTAATTAATACACTCGCAATATTCGCGGCTTGGAAAGTTACCGACAAGCCGCGATTGTTTTATGCAATGATGCTGGTAATGTACAGCGCCCAAATCGGAGTATTTGCATCTCAAGATATGCTGCTATTCTTCACGATGTGGGAAATCGAGTTAGTTCCTGTATATCTATTAATATCCATCTGGGGTGGTCCAAAACGTCGTTACGCTGCTACTAAATTCATCATTTACACTGCTGCTGCATCCATATTTATCTTGGTTGCTGGTTTAGGAATGGCATTCTCTGGTGATAACTTCACCTTTGACATGGTAGAACTAGGTCTAAAAGAATATTCTCCAGCTTTAGAATTGCTTGTATACACCGGATTTTTAATCGCTTTTGGTGTCAAACTTTCCGTCTTCCCCTTCCATACCTGGTTACCTGACGCGCACGGTGAAGCACCTGCTGCAGGTTCGATGGTTTTGGCTGGCGTGTTGCTGAAAATGGGTGGTTATGGGTTGATTCGCTTCAACATGGGAATGCTGCCCGATGCCCACGTACATTTTGCCCCTGTCTTAGCAATCCTTGGTGTAGTTAACATTATCTACGGTGCATGTTGCGCCTTTGCTCAAACAAACTTAAAACGTCGTTTAGCTTACTCCTCCATCGCTCACATGGGCTTCGTGCTGATTGGTATCGCTTCTTACACAGAAATTGGTATCAGCGGTGCAGTCTTACAGATGATTTCCCACGGTTTGATTGCTGCGACTCTATTCTTCCTCGCTGGTGTCACTTACGAGCGCACCCACACCTTGATGATGGACAAAATGGGTGGTTTGGCAAAGGTAATGCCCCGCACATTTGCACTGTTCACCATTGGTTCGATGGCTTCGCTAGCACTGCCGGGTATGAGTGGTTTTGCCGGTGAAATCATGGTATTTCTTGGTATCACTTCTAGCGATGTCTACAGTTCCAGCTTCAAGGTTGTAGTTGTGTTGCTGGGTGCAGTTGGTGTCATCTTAACTCCGATTTACCTACTGTCGATGCTGCGTGAAATGTTCTACGGTAAGCAAAGCGAAGAATTACACCTTGATGCAGTTGTGTTTGACATCAAGCCCCGTGAATTATTTGTTACTGCATGTTTATTGATTCCCATCGTCGGTATTGGGTTGTATCCTAAAATTGTTACCCAAGCTTACGATGTGAAGACAGTTGAAATTGCCGCACATGCACGCGAAGCGTTGCCGATTATTGCAGCACAGCAACCCGCTAGTTTGTACAGTCAAGTTTTTACGGCTCCCACTGTAGCTGATTCCAATGTTACTCAGTTAAATAAGTAAAAGATTCGTGCATCTAAATAGAAAAATTAGGCATGGTGTGTGTAGGGGTGATTTCTTAATCACCCCTAAATTTTGTTTATATGTAGATAAAAACTTATAATTAAAAGTAGGTTGGGTTCCACTACGTTCCACCCAACCTACAGAAAGAACTTTTTTAAAAAGTTAGTACTTTTTATGACACAAACAATTCAAGCAAGAGATGTAGATTTACATTATCTTATCGATACATTTGGTCTTCAGTTAGTCGAAGACAACTTGTTTTTTCGAGAATGGCAAGAATCTCTACCAGAAATTGCAGATTCTGACAAGCAATACTTAGACAAGGTTAAAGCTGGTTTTATTAATCTTCTAAATTATCCACCTTTATTAGAAGATGTCGTCCGAATGTCTGTACTAGACCCGATTTTATTTCTTGCTGACTTTTATTTACGCCCTTTTTATATTAAGTCCGAAGTACCTATTGATATTATTACAGAAGATGAAGATACAATTATCAAAGCTAAAATCGATACATTGGTTTTAAAAGACCAATTATGGGTAATGCTTATTGAGTCGAAACAAGCTTCTTATTCTGTTGAAGCTGGACTTGCTCAAATACTTGCTTATATGCTGGGTAATCCCAATTTGGAAAAACCTAGCTACGGTATGATTACTACAGGTGGTACTTTTGTATTTATTAAATTAGTGAAGGCAGAAATTCCCCGTTACGCACTGTCTGATATTTTTGAAGTTCGTAATCGAGGTAATGCGTTGTACGATGTTCTCAAAATATTGAAACATTTGAGTCAAGTTTAAGTAGATAGTGGTTCGTGTCATTAATTTTAGGGGGTTCACAAATTAACCACACTTGTACACAAAGAATATAAAGGAAGAGTTCAGGAGAGATGAGTCGAGAGGCCTAAAATCCCCGACTTCTTTAAGAAGTCGGGGATTTGGTTCTTACGAAAAAGTCAATTACCCCCAGAATTAATGACACAGACCACTAGATTTGATATTGGGGATAGTAAGCAAACAGCGATACAGACTATTCTTTGTGATACGAGTTATATATAATTTCGGTAAGACCTCTTATTCTATTTGTAAAAATACAGGGAAATTCATTTTCTCCCCGATGCGTCAAATCAAAAGTGTAATTTTAGCTTCCTTATTTACGGCTTTTGTCAGCACATCTGCAATTGCCCAATCAGGTAGCGAGTACCGACAACTAGGACTATCATACCGGCAACAAGGGCGTTTTGATGATGCGATCGCAGCGATGCGATTTGCGGTAGAACTCGAACCGCAAAACACTGCGGGACGGGTAAATCTAGGTTGGACTTTACATTTGGCTGGTCAAGAACGCGAAGCAACTGTATCGTTATGGCAGGCTATCTATCAAAAACCATTCCATGATGCTGCATATAATGCTTTAGGAATTGTTTATTTAGTTGAAGGTAACTTAAGCGCTGCGGTATTAATTCATACTTTGGCTGCGGTCTTAAAGCCTGAGAATGAAGTTGCTCACTACAACTTGAGTTTAGCGCTGAATCGACTTAAGGTTAATGAAATTGCGATCGCAACTGCTAACTATGCGGCAAAGCTTGAACCAAATAATCCACATCCATTAGTTGCTGCTGCTGTGGCATACTGGGATAGCGGTAATTTGACTTCTAGTCAAAGTTTTTATCGTCAAGCAATCAATTTAGATAATCGCTACAAAGATACCTCTTTCCTTTCCCATCT
>JANNFJ010000229.1:0-5068 GCA_031379725.1 Calothrix sp. OTE_75_metabat_31 | reverse complement strand
GTCGTTAGCCCAACAACAAAAGCTGAGTAGGAAGCTTTCGAGTTATGCGAAAAAGCTACCACCTTTAACCGCAGCAATGAAAATTTCCCAAAAAGCTGCTGATGCTGGGTTTGAGTGGGAAAATATTGATGGTGTATGGGGGAAGTTCCACGAGGAGTTAGGGGAATTTCAACATGCTTTAGCACAGGAAACAGCCCAACAGCAACAAGCTGAATTTGGTGATGTACTATTTTCGCTGATACAGTTAGCACGGTGGCATCATATTGACCCCAGTGCAGCTTTAATGGGGACAAATCAGCGGTTTATTCAACGGTTGGAGAAAATGGAAGTGTTTGCTGACCGTCCTTTGACAGATTATAGTTTGGATGAGTTGGAAGCACTTTGGCAACAAGCGAAAAAGCAATTAGGTCAAGGTCAAGGAAATTCGTAATCGTTTATTCTAATCATTCCCATTTCCTCGTATTGGCAACTGCGTGCGTTTGAGAGCATCGGAGCCAATACCTAATATATCGCCGACGGGTGTTAAGATAATCGTGCGATCGCCACTGCCACTTGCTAAAATTTTGCCGTCGGGACTAAAGGCAACGCTAAATACTCGGTCTTCGTGTCCCGTACATGTACGTAGCTCTTTGCCTGTATTAACTTGCCACAGCTTCACTGTTTTATCGCGGCTACCACTAGCTAAAACGTTACCATTCGGACTAAAAGCAACAGTATAAACGCGGTCTTCGTGCCCGGATAATGTATTAATTTCTCTACCATTTTCTAAATTCCATAATCGAACCATTTTATCCCAACTGCCACTTGCTAAAGTTTTACCATCAGGACTGCAAGCAACTGCACAAATATCGTCAGCGTGTCGGGCAATAGTCAGGAATTTATGCTGGTCTAAATGCCAAACTTTAATAGTTTTATCATTACCACCCGAACCACTGACTAAAATCTTGCCATCCGGACTAAAAGCCATGCATAAAACATCATCGCCGTGACCTCTAAGGGTGTCAATTACTTCCCCAGTTTCCACCGACCAAAGTTTAATATCTCTATCTCGGCTACCACTGGCAATTATTTTACCATCGGGACTAAACGCAACACAATAAACTCGGTCATCATGACTTTTTAAAGTAAAAAGTTCTCGTTTAGTAGTTACATCCCATAATTTAATTGTTTTGTCATCGCTACCGCTGGCTAAAATTTTACCGTCGGGGCTAAATGCAACTGAATTAACTCCTCCTGATGATTCTCCTTTGCGGTGTCCTGTGAGAATGTCGTGCCCTTTATCGGCTAAATTCCAAATATTAATTGTTTCGTCGTAGCTACCGCTGGCTAATAGATTGCCGGTGGGATTAAACGCGACTGATAAAACTAAGTCGGAATGTCCGGAAAGAGTTTGGATTGAATTTATCGTTGGTGTTGTTGGTGGTTGGGGCTTTATATGGAGTGGTGGTTCAGGTTGGGGCACTTTTTTGGAGATTGGTGCTTGGGATGGGGGCGGGTTTATGGAGGCTTCTCGTGGGCTTTGAGGTTGGTTGGTGGAACCCGCCCGTACATTGGAGATTGGTGGTTGGGATTGGGGCGGGTTTAGGGGGATTTCGCGTTGGCTTTGAGGTTGGCTGTCAGAACCCGCCCGTACAGCAGGGGGATTTGTAGATTGGTCGGATTTGGCTAAAAATTGCGCGTTAGCCAAGCTAATTACGGATATTGCGCTTTTGAGTTCGGAAATGTCTTGTTGATTTTGTTGGGTTAATTGCTGCTGGTTTTGCTGTAATTGGAGAATTTGTTCTTGAATGTTGTTGAAGTATTGCGCTATCGAATCAATTTCTGTCAAGCGTTGGTTAATCGCATTAATATTCACTTGTTGATTACTTTGAATTTGCTCAATTTTATGATTGGATGTTGCGCTTGATTGCTTGATTAAATTATCGAGATTATTCAATCTTTGATTAATAATATCAATATTTTGCTGCTGATTTTTTTGTAATTCTTCGATTTGCTGATTAAACCCATTCACCAATGCAGTCACATTTAATTGCTGATTTGTTTTAAACTGGTCGGCTTGTTTAGTCGAATCGGTATTAAGTCGTTGGACAAATATATCAATTTCGGCTAATTTTTGATTGATAGCTTGAGTATTTTGCTGTTGACTTTGCTGTAATTGCTCGACTTGCTGCTTCATACCATTTAACTGTTGTGTAAAAGCATCAAATTGAGTTAATCTTTGATTAATTATATTGACATTTTGCAATTGATTCTGTCGTAATTGTTCGAGGTTTTGTTGCGTTGCCACTAGCTGTTGGGCAAAACTATCCAATTGAGTTAAGCGTTGATTGACTGCGTTTGGATTTACCTGTTTAGTTAAAGTATCAAGTTGCGTCAAACGTTGATTAATTGTATTAATATTTTGCTGTTGGCTTTGCCGTAATTCTTCTAGAAGTAGAGAATTAGCCCTTAACTGCTGGGCTATATTATCAATTTGAGCCAAGCGCTGAGTAATCGCGTCCACGTTTTTGTGCTGGGTATCCTGGAGTTGTGTAATTTCTTTTCGTGCGGTTGTATTAATTTGCTCAATCGAACCATCAAGTTGCGCCAGACGTGAATTAATTGCTTCAATATCTTCTAGCCTGACGCGCAATTGTCCGATTTTTTGCGGTTCTGAGGCAACGAGTTCGCGTTGTGGGGTTTGTTGCAACAACCGACGCTGACGCTGCTGATTGAATAAATTCAACCCAACACTTAAAGTCAAAGGCAGAACTGCGTAAGCATATTCTTGACTGATTGACGCTGCGATCGCACCCCACGTAGTAAGTCCCAACGATAAATATTCAATAAATTCAAGAGTTTGGCGTTTAGTCATAATAATAAGGAGAAGGGGAGAAGTGGAGAAGGGGAGATGGGGAGAAGGGGAGATGGGGAGAAGGGGAGATGGGGAGATGGGGAGAAGGGGAGAAGGGGAGATAAGACAAACGGAAATTTTGATAGTGTGTCCCCCACTCCCCCCACTCTCCCCACTCCCCCCACTCCCCACTCTCCCCACTCCTCCCAGTCTCCCCACTCCCCACTGCCTACTCCCTACTCCCTACTCCCTCAACTTCGGGAATATTCTGCCAAACAAATACATGTTACCGACTTCATCAAATTCGCTTCTGTCAATCCAAACACCCCACAGTGGCTATCATTGGGATAAAAGTAGTCGCCGCTTTTTTGAGGGTTGGTACTATCGCGTTACCTTACCCGCACAAAAGCAAACTTTTGCGTTTATGTACTCCATCGAAGACCCGATTGGAGACAGACCTCATAGCGGTGGTGCAGCCCAAATTCTCGGCGCTAATGATGAGTACATATGGCGGACTTTTCCTGATGTCAATAAATTTTGGGCAAGTCGAGACTCGTTAGCTTTTGGACATTGGGGAAAAACCAGCTTGTCTACCCCATCGCTTTACTTACCTCCTAATGAGTTCGACCGTCACATTGAATCGGGTTATCAAGCCACAGCAACATTAAATCAGGGCACAATTCACGACCCTGGTACGGGCAATTACTGCCGCTGGCTATATCAAATCGAACCAGTATATGGCTGGGGAAATCGAGGCAGTACGCAGCAATCAACGGCCGGCTGGCTGTCGTCTCTACAAATTTTTGAGCCGGGATGGCAAATTTTGATGGCCCACGGTCGGGCTTCTGGGTGGATTGATTGGAATGGTAAGCGCTACGAATTTACTAATGCCCCCGCTTATGGTGAAAAAAATTGGGGTGGTGCGTTTCCGAAAAAGTGGTTTTGGCTCAATTGCAATAGCTTTGATAACGAACCCGATTTAGCGCTAACTGCTGGTGGTGGTAGACGCGGTGTATTGTGGTGGATGGAATCGGTGGCAATGATTGGTATTCATTACCAAGGCAAATTTTACGAGTTTGTGCCCTGGAATTCTCAAGTCACCTGGAAGATGTCACCTTGGGGTCGCTGGGAAATGCAAGCACGCAATTTACAATATGAAGTCAAATTAATCGGCACAACCGATTTATCAGGAACCCGCTTACGTGCCCCTACCGAGGATGGTTTGATTTTTTGTTGTGCTGATACTATGCAAGGGCAGTTATCTTTAGAACTGTCCGAATTAAGTAGTACCAACAAGAAAATTATCCTGACGGCACATACTAATCTGTGTGGATTAGAGATAGGTGGCAGCCCTTGGAATGATACCTGGCATTCTGGCTAAAACTGCTATTATGATAATAAGTAATAGTAGTTATACGCGGGGCTGTAGCTCAGTTGGATAGAGCGAGCGCCTCCTAAGCGCTAGGCCGCCGGTTCGATCCTGGCCGGTCCCACTCAAAAAAATCGCATAAAGTAGCGTCCAAGTCTTTGTATTTGCTTGTAGAGCAGATACAATGCAAGATGCATCCTGCCTAATCATAACTTTCTACCATTTTATGCAGGTAATTATTTATGATGAATTCTTTTCTAAAAGTGCCTTTTTGCATGGCTTTACTGTAATGAAGCTGTATTTTAACTCGCTAAAAACCCTATTTAAAATTTTAGGTGGTATTGATAAAACCTTCCGGCTCGATTCTAAAAGTCTAAGAAGGGACTGAGTAGGGACTGAGTATCCAGGTAATAACTGACTTTTTGGAAGTTAACCAAAAGCTTCATATCACCAGTTGGGTAGAACTTGATTCAAAGTTTAGTTCTCAACCGCTTGCAGTATAAAAAAAATTTAGCTATATTTTCACAGCATCTGCTACCCTACTTAATTAATCTTGCTTAGAGAAAATTCTTATATCAGCAACAGACGTGATAGAACCTTGAATAAGTTACTGTCTCCATATGTTTCCCGGTTTTCAATTCTTGCCCTACCCTTAATGCTCCTGTGGGGTTATAAAGAGATTAAAACTCAATTTCAGCAACCCCAAGCAATTTTAGTATTGGGAGGTTCGACTCAAAGATTAGAACGCGAAAAATTTACAGCAAAATTTGCCCATGAGCATCCAAATATACCAATTTGGATTTCTGGTGGTAGCCCTAAAGTCCCAACAAGACAGGTATTTGCCAAGCAAGGAGTCGATTTAAAAC
>JANNFJ010000224.1:0-2413 GCA_031379725.1 Calothrix sp. OTE_75_metabat_31 | reverse complement strand
GACAGGGTTACCACAAACGACTTCGCCGGCTGTAACGTCACTGATTATTCCCGATTTTGCAGCTGCGATCGCACCATCACCGACGTGGACTAGGTTACTGACTCCAGTTTGCCCGCCCAATATGACGCGCTTACCAAGTTTTACTCCCCCTGCTAGTCCAACTTGACCGGCTAATGCACAGCCTGGGCTGACTTGGCAGCCGTGACCAACTTGTACTAAATTATCGATTATTGTATTACTTCCAATGCGGGTTTCGCCAACCGCAGGACGGTCAATTGCTGAGTTGCAGCCAACTTCTACACTATCTTCTAAGATTGTGTAACCTGATTGTTCCATTTTGAACCAACCTGTTGCAGTTGGCACAAATCCAAATCCTTCCGACCCAATGACTGCACCGCTATGAATTGTACAATTAGCACCGATGTGGGTGCGTTCGTGAATCGTACAATTAGCATGTAAAATTGTGCCGGGGCCAATTTTGGCATCTGGGTAAATTACGACATTGGGATGAATACAGGTATTATCACCAATTTCAACATTATGCCCAATGACTGCATGTGGTCCAATATGAACATTACTACCAATTTTTGCCGTTGGGTGAATTACCGCAGTCGAATGAATTTCCGGGGCGGGTTGCCAAGGTTTGTAGAACAATGCGATCGCACCCGCAAACATTAATCGCGGTTCTTTTGCAACAATCCAAACAATACCGCGTTCGTCAGCTTGGGCTTTTAAGGCTTCATTGTTTGGTAAAATTAAAGCAGTGGCATTAGTCTTACTAACAAACGATGCAAACTTAGCCCCTTCGATATAAGTAATATTACCGCTGATCGCTTCCTCTACCGCTGCTACTCCAGAAATATCGGGATTGCGGTCTTTGCTTGATAATAGACTGTTGGTGGCGGCAGCGTCACCAAGTTTTTGAATAATTTCGCTGAATTTCATACGTTTACTTCGCAATTCCCTGGTCGAGTCTCAATTACAACCACCGTTTAGACGGTTAGCTTCAGCATTATGTATAAAAAATATTAAGTATGGATGGCATACTATGCTTTTATTTATCTTTTCATACTTTGGGCAATTGATTGTAATTGTGAAATCATGCCTTGTTCTAGACCATTTTTCAAGCAATACAGTTCCAGTCAGCTTTTTATAGATGCAAGGCATCATGGCAATGGTTTGCATCTGCCTTAATTTCTTCTTCTTGCTAGTTGCGACAAGTATTGTGATTACACCCGCACAAGTATCACATTTACCTAGCAAAATCTCTTACTTTACTTCAATTTACCAAATTACTGGAGAGTAGAAACTAGCCCCCTACTTGATCTGCGGTGATAATGGCAGCTTGATTTATTTTGGCGATTGCTACAACTACTCTATCTGCTGGATCGCGGTGTTCCCATTCTAATTTGACACTTTCTAGCCAAATTTCTTCATCAATTGGAATAATACGGACAACATTAGACTTTTTTAAGGTTGCAACATATTTATCAATACCTACCCCTAATCCAATTTCTGATTTTTTATTTTCAGGGCTATTTCCCAGACTGCTGTTGATGGAACTAAACCGTTTTTTCCTGTTCCATCTGGTAACAAGCTTCTTTTGCCCCTTGAGAAAGTTTATCCGGATCTAAAGTCCACCAGATTAAGGCGCAGGTGTCAAGGACAATTTTTATACTTCCTGCCATTCTTCAGTAGTTGGGGTAGTTAAATCCGTCGAAATACTTGACTTTACCCCGCATATTCTTAAATAATTCTTCGGTTGCAGGAGTTTTTTCATACTGGGAAATTCTTATGATTGGTTTATTTCCATCAGTAACTAATATTTCTTCACCTTCTAACTCTACAAGTTGCAAAAATTCTAGTAAATTAGCTTTTAATTGATTCTTGTCAATTGATTTCATGTTCTTAGTTTCTATTTGTGGTTGCTAATTTTTCTTGCCGAAAGGCTAATACTTACATCTCTAGGGCTATGTCAACTACTATATAGTAACCAAACCTAAAGAGAAGACTATCGCTTAGGGACATGAATTTTAAGCAATCGTAGGGGCGCTCTTCTCCCCGCCCTGACAATACCGTTGGTAAACTAATTTATCAGGTGTAAAATGAAACAATTCTGGATTCATAATGGTGGGTTTATCTCCGCCGTCGTGTACTAATAATATTGTTTACAATATTTTCCCTGCTTATTAATCCGTGATCGCTATCTTTCAACTTCAAAATTATTAATGAAAATTAGTCATAACAAAAGCCTCCTCTTAACTATGAAGAGAAGGCTTTTATTTTTAAAAAATTACCCTGGCATCGAGCAATTGTTGCGGGAGGCAACCCTCCAACTATCGTAGCCGCAGCAGCGTTTCACAACTGAGTTCGGGATGGGTTCAGAGTGGTTCCACCGCGCCATAGACACCAG
>JANNFJ010000204.1:0-2822 GCA_031379725.1 Calothrix sp. OTE_75_metabat_31 | reverse complement strand
CGTAATAAATGAGGCTCATTTACAGAAATACCCATTAACACTTCATCCTATACTACTTTTTTATTTCAACCTTTAGCTTACCATTCTGGGTTGACGTAAATAGAAGGGGAAACGGTTAAAGGGTAAGGCGAAAAGGTAAAGAATTGTTATGCTAGTAATCAGCACTTGAGTGCTTAAAATGTTCTAATTCAAACTATTTAGATGACTACAAAAAAAGTCATAATTATTACCGCTGCAAGTCGGGAATTGGTGCAGTTTGTGCGAGAGAATTGGCAGCACAGGGTTACGCTGTTTCACTAATAGCACGTTCACCTTTTAGTGGTACAATCCGGGCGGCAATGGAAGGATTCACAAAACTTTATGCCAAACGTTACAAGGCTGATGGAATTCGCATGGTTTCGGTAGCACCTTACTTTGTTGCGGATAGTATCGATGAGTTGGCACGATGGAATGTACCTGATGATTTGATGTTTGGTCGTCCGACTACATATACAGAATTAGCGAAAACAGTGGCTTTTTTGATTTCTGATGATGCTAAATATATTACAGGTACAACTATTAAGATAGATGAAGCTCGTTCGGCAGGGATTTAATGTTCTTAATTTTAACAAGTAGCAAGGGTTAAAATCCGGGTTCTTATGACAAGTACGAAACTTGTTAAATAATTAAGTAGGTGGGCGAGAAAATTTACAACTATGTCTTGTATTTAAACGGACAGGCGGGACACTTATCCGGAGGTTACTATCAATAGTAGGTCAAAGGTAGCTTCCAATAGCTTTTAAACCTTGGAGAATGCTAATTAAATCTTCTTTTGTTTCAATTACTTGGTAAGCTTTAGATTGAGCATATATAGGTAATTGCTGAGGATTGAGTTTTAAAAAAATAACTTCTCGACCGTTTGTCACCATCCCAAATCGACTTCTATCTTGATTCGATTCAGTATTGGGTTGACTAAGCATGTAACTTAAAGCTTGGGAAATCCCTGATGTCACATCAAATCGAGATTGCTTAGATTCTATTACCAAAATCCATAACTTTTGTTTCACAACTAAAACATCAATCTTACCTACAAAGGTTTGGTTCCCTTCGGTTGCTACTAGCTTGGTTGAAACTTCCGCACGAATCGAAAATGGTGGTTGGTAAAATCCTGCTAAATCTAATAGAGGGGAAACGACTACAAGTTTAACTACTTCTTCTAGAGGGTTGGTTTCGATAATATTCTCGTAGTTGTTTTTGAGACGTGCTATTGCTAGCTGTTCGTAGTCGGATAAAGGTTCGGCTGAAATTAGCCAGTTGTCAAAGAAAGAGTCTGTGCGATCGCGTTTCAATCCAAATTTCTCTTTTAAGTCGCTTAAACTTAAATCACTGACTGGTTGTGTAACTGTTGGTGTTTCCATATTTCCAGTTTAGCGGTTAGAAACAACGCTATTTCAATGTAAAGCTATAATAAAGCAAGTTTTGGGGATTTGAACTATAGGGGTTTTCAGGTCAGTGAGGTTCAATTTTAAATCGCAAAGTCCGTAGGGGCGGGGTTTCCCCGCCCTTGATTGTATTGCATTCAACACAGAAGCGCTACATATACGTACAAATACAAGTATTGGCTGTACCGCCATTTATCTGGCGTATACTCTTTTTATCATCCGATTTGATTTTTGAAAAAGTCTAGCTAAGAAACTTGTAAAATATAATAGATAGATTAAATTTACACCTAATTTTACTACCCATAATTAAATGTCCTCAGCAACTCCCGTACCTTTGCTGCCGAATCTTGCTTGAGTGCCTTAAACGCGATTGCTTCTGCCTCAATAAAACTTAGTTGATTGATGACTTGCTTGAATCTGGGGATAGCTTGGGGATTTAAACTCACCTCATTGAGTCCCAATCCGAGTAATATCGGCGCAGCGGTAGGGTCAGAACCAAGTTCACCACACAAGCTGACCGGAATTTTGGCTTTACGGGCAGATTGGATAATTTGCTGTACCATTCGTAATACTGCTGGGTGGAGTGCATCGGCTAAACTGGCAACTTGGGGATTAGTGCGATCGCAAGCCATAATATATTGACTGAGGTCGTTTGTACCGATGCTGAAAAAATCAACCGCAGATGCAAGACGGTCGGCAATAATGACGGCCGAAGGCACTTCCATCATAATACCGACTTCGATATTCTCGTTGAAGCCGATTCCAACTTGTCGCAGTTCGTTTTGTACTTCTACCAAGATAGTTTTTGCGGCTTCGAGTTCCTCTAATGTGGCAATCATTGGGAACATAATTTTAATTTTGCCGCTGGCACTAGCACGTAAAATCGCTCGGAGTTGAATTTTAAATAATTCTTTACGGTCTAAGCAAAACCGAATTCCTCGCCATCCTAAAAATGGGTTGTTTTCTGGTGGTAAATTTAAATAGGGTACAGGTTTGTCTCCCCCGACATCAAGGGTACGAATTACCAGCGGACGCGATTTCAAAACCTCGACAATACCTTCGTATACTGCTAGTTGTTCGATTTCGCTAGGTGCTGTGGTTCGGTCTAAGTAAAGAAATTCGGTACGTAACAACCCCACACCCTCAGCCCCCAAGCTGACTGCAACCTCAGCATCGGCAACAGTACCGATATTTGCCAGTACCGTCATCCGTTTGCCATCGGTGGTAATTGCAGCTTTGTGAGCATTTTTGCGAGCTTTTTGTTGCGAGGTTTGCCATGCTTCCCGTTGCGTTTCCAGGGCTGTAACAATATCAGCATTTGGTTCAATCCAAACATTACCGCTGTTACCGTTGAGACCCAGTAAAACGCCATCACCAAGCCGTAAAATCTCTTCAGATACA
>JANNFJ010000201.1:0-3789 GCA_031379725.1 Calothrix sp. OTE_75_metabat_31 | reverse complement strand
AGAAGAACTTGATTAAAGCGATTGTGATCTTCATAACTTACAGGATTACCTTGCTGATCGAGTTCGTACAGCATAAATGGCAGGTCGCGCAGAATGTGGGCACTAGTCCCTAAAATTAAGTTTCCGCCTCCAGATACCGAGCGATTGGAAGCAGCATCAAAAGCTATTTTCCAAGCAGGGGGAACATCACCTATCCCAGAACGGTAGGCATCATCAGCTCGAAAATAATAGTCTGCAAAAAGCGCATCTTCTTTTACTACCGAGGCTGGATTTTCAAAACCGACTTGATCAAATGTCCGCTGTAACGTTTCGGTTGTTCGCAAATAGCTAAGTGCAAATATACTGTTGCGATCGCCTTGCAATGCTAGTGGCTCGTATCTACTATTCATTTCTTGGATAACAAAGTTCAAACAAAGCGGTTCTCCCCGCTCGCAGGCTGGGATGGATGATAGTTTACTAGAAGCAGCTAGAGCGTTTCCTGGCATTGTCAGTAGCAGTACTGCACTTCCTAACAAAAAATTTTTCATTGTATTTCCTTGCAATTTTAGTTTACATGAAATTACTTAAAGTAATGCGATGAACTAAGGCATTACCTATACTTTTTTTAGAAGGACTGTTTATCCAAGGAGTTTTGACAATCGGGTAAAATTTAGGGAATATTTCCGTAAATTAGATGACAGTACATGTAATTAAATATATCGAAAATTTAAAGTTAAGAAGGCGCTAAAGCGCAACTACATACCTGAATACATAGGTTTTTGGAAAATTGCTACTAAGTATTTTGATGAGGAGTAAATATATTTTATGATGACAAATTTAGCAGCATCTGTGTCTGTTGGTAGCGAACAGATATCTCAAACTCAAAAACGAATCGACGCTTATATTCAAAGTGTCGAAGCAAACCCAAATTACCGTCAAGGTTCTACACCATTCTATCGGTTTCACGATGCTGGGGAACAAGTACGGGGAACAGTACTGATATTTCACGGTTTTAGTGCTAAACCTCATCAGATGTCGCTGTTGTCTGATTACCTATTCGAGAATGGCTTTAATTACTATCAAGCTAATTTAGCAAATCACACTTTACAACCACCCGCACAATATTGGTGTCAAATCGACTTGAAACCGGAAATATATAACCCTTTGCGGGAAAAAGTCCACAAAGACCCCGTTTTACAAAACTATATTGCTAGCTTACCCGCAGACCCTAGCTTAATTCAACGTCCCCCTCAACACCAACAAATCGCATTGATTGCCCGGTTGTTATTGATTGAACCGCGTCTAATTAAGATTGTGCCAGCAATTGAACAAGATATCGACCGCTATTTTGAGCGTTATTTTATCTCGTCACACATGGATTACTTGAGTGATGCACGTCAAAGATTAGCTGAACTCGAAGCCATACCAGGCCCAATTTACACGATTGGGTTATCTGTGGGAAGTGCGATCGCACTCGGTTTGGCAGCAGACCAACCAAAGCGGATTTCTGGGGTTGTTGCCTATGCACCGCTATTAAAAATTTATGACCCTGATTACGAGAAATATATTAATTTAGCGGGGCCTTTAGATATTTACGAAAAAAGCTGGAATCCAGGGGAAAGTTTCCCTATTGGTGCTTTAACTGCTGCTGCACGATATGGTGGTTTTGTCCGTCAACCTCAAAATACCAAGGCTTTACGAAAAGTCCCAACAATGATGGTTTTGACTGAAAATGAAGATGCTGCAAGTATCCCCACCAACCAAGCATTTTTCAAAGATATTGGCGGTACCAATAACGGACATCGTTCTTATTTATATCCTAAAAGCGACCTAGTACCCCATCCAATGGCAGAACCAAATACTGTTAGCCAGGGGATGACAAATCGGTTTTGGCAAAGTTTATACCAAGAAACATTTCGTTTTTTAACTACTGGTGAAATCAACCCCGATAACATGAGTACTATTGAACAGGACTCGAATTTACCCCAAGTCGCAGCGTTAGGGGTTCGTGTCATTAATTCTGATGGGTTAATTTCTTAACCACAAAGGACACAAAGGGCACGAAGGAAGAGTTTTACATAGAGACTACCCATCAAAACTTATGACACGAACCACTAGAATCCGGGTAACTCCTGCGAAACCCGGATTCTAGTCCTCTCGACTCGTCAAAATTAAGGGTATTGGTCAATCCTCTACTTTCCTGTAATCCTGAAAGCAGCCCAATAATAAGGGTGACTGTATAACCTAGTCTCAGGTGCAACATGACTGCTCTTATACAATTGTGCCGCTACATGTGCCTGAATTCTCGCACCACCAAGAGGAGATTTTTTTAATAGGTTCTCGTACCATTTTTTCAACTCACCCGCTGTTAATTCCTTCAACCATTTAGTTGCTTCATTTAATGCTGTAGCCGCAGGTTTACCTTGTTTGAGTAAATGATAAAACTCAACCATTACCAATGCATTCGCAACCGATTCAACTGTCCATTGTGAACTCACAATATGGTTGACACCTTGCTTCATAAATGCATTGACTAAATTAACATACTCAGTTGTAGTTGTTTGTCCGCTAAGAATTTCGGTTTCACCTGCGGAGAGGGTAAGGAGGTCATATTTTGCTAATGTTTGGCTGTCAATTTCTCCTACAGTCAGTTTCTCGGCTTTGGCTAATAATAATTCTGATTGAGATGGGTTACTGATGTTGTCAATAACATGACCTGTAAAATGCAGAATATTATAGTTATCGACCAAGGCGGCTTCAATTTCTTGTTTAGTTGCTTTTACTCCTTGGATGCGTTTTACGTTATCAAACATCTGAGTAATTGCTTCAGATTCTAGTTTTGTTGATTGCAGTGAAGGATAACCGGTACTATTGGGTGCTTCAATACTCAACAATGACTCTTCATTTTGTTGTACTGAAGATTGGAAATTATATGAAAGTCCAATTTCGGCAGTAGGTAGATAACTAATTGTCAAGTTCTGCCGGACATTTGATAGTTCTTCCGATTCGGGTGACGCAATTTGGAAAAGTGCGTGGATTGGATATTGGAATAAGTTGCGGTGGGGAATTAAGATGAGTTTGGAAATACCTTCGAGTTCTCTTTCGATCGCCGGAACATTCAAGATATCCCGCAGTTGTTGCAAGCGTTTTTCCATATCTCGCTGCCAAGAATGCTCGCTTTGATTGACTTCTTCGGCAGCAAAATTGCGATATTCTCCATACTGTTCTTGCCAATCACTTACCCAATCTTCAAACCCAGTTAAACGTTCAACTGCTTCGGGGATTGGTAATTCGTCCATTTCACCCATGTTGAAAATGGGTGTAAATACAAGTATTGGTTCGGGATGGTTGAGTTTAATAATGAAACTACGCAATCCGAAGGGACTAATATGCCAGTAAACGATAGCAGTTGTGGGATTAACTAATCCTTGTATAGTTTCATAGCTAGGAGAAGATATATTTTTATTCCAACCGTATAGCAACCAATTTAAACATGCATTTTTACCATATTCAGCAATTTCTAATGCTTGGACTAATTCCCCGCATTGAACGGAAATGTCAACGGCAAGTTGCCCAAAACCAGCAAATTTTAATGCTTGTTGTTTTTTGCTGTCGTCGGCAACGTTGCCATCATTTAATGAATTTGCTAATAAATTTGCACCATAACTGTGGAATTGCTGTGCTTGCTTGGTGTCACCGAAGCCTAAAAGTACTTTAATGATGCTTTGTAGGACTTCTAAATGCAGGTCGGGGTATGTATTGTATGGTAAAGATTCCAGCGCTTGATTATACGTATTGATCGCCTGCGAC
>JANNFJ010000170.1:0-2595 GCA_031379725.1 Calothrix sp. OTE_75_metabat_31 | reverse complement strand
GTTTTAACAAGGGTTTCACGTTAAGTTGACACCAATGCTGAGACACCTATCCTACGATATCGACTTTGGATATTTTTACTGTTTCGGGCAAACCTCTCTACATTCATTTTTGGAGATGTGTAGTGATTCAAAATCGACTTCTACTTGGCTTTGACGCTGCCTGAGTTGGGCTAAAAATTGAACGGTATAGCGTTCAAGTAGTCTACCACTAAGCAATTCAATAAACTTATCAAACGGATTTAAATCTACGACGTACTTACCGACTTTCACACCCAATGGTTCTAAGTGTTTGCCGTCTAACTCTACGTGCAAAATCGGAAATTTTCTAGTGTTTAATTGCCCAATCAACCAGAGGACATCGCTGTTTTCTTGGGTCTGCTTATCTTTGAACTTGTCGTTTTCACTACCAGCTAACTTATCCTTGTCAAAGGAAATTATTGCTGTGAGGTTAAATAACTGACTGCGTTCAATAAAACACTGAGTTTGTTCTCTAGTTGGCATTACACCAAGTCCAACACGGTCGAGGAAACGGGCAATAGTCCGAATCGGAATTGCGCTTTGTGTATTACTAATATCAGGGGCAATTAACAAAGATGGTTGATTCAAGATAGAGGCACTCTCCAAACCAGCATCGGTAATAATTGCTTCAATTTGTTGATAAGCTTGTGGTTCAATACAAAACTCAGCGATTTGTTTCCATTGTTCACCACTGAGGAATTCGAGTAGAGCAATATACTTACACCCTAAGCTGTGTCCTAACCAGAAGTAGTTAGCTTTGTCTAGGTACAGGTCATTGCCTGTGATGTTTGAAAGTTCTTGACGTAGTATTTCCTGTTCTTTGAGTAAAGCGATCGCAATTGGCCAGTGACGAAAACTAAACCTGAAGGGAAATGCGATGATTGTGTAACCTTGTGCAAATAAACTTTGCAAAAAATATCGGTAGAAAAATGTTGGAAAGGTTCCAAAAAAAGCTCCACCGATGAATTGGATTACACCTTTGGGTTCGGGGTGAATGGCTACCCAGCTAAAGGCAATGGGATTAAACTTAAAAATTGGAGGCATGGCAGTTATATATATAGATAGTCATTAATTCTGATGGTTTGGTTGGGTGCTATAAACCTTGGAACAGACGCGATATATCGCGTCTCTACATCCCTCAGAACTTGTGACATAGACCACTAGTAGTCCGTGTCATTAATTTTGATGGGTTCAAAAATATTTTGTAGTGCGTTCAAGGCAGCGTGCCCGCAGGGCTTACATCTTGCTCGCGTACTATATAAAGCGAGCAAGATGCTCGCACTACCCATGAGAACTTATGACATAGACTACTAGATAGAGGAGACTCGAACAGGAATGTTGAGCTTTCCGAGTGCATCACTCAGATTTTCCAAATTATGTGGAGCAAGATCCAATTGAGCCATTAACTCAATCAGGGTTTGAGATTTTTCTAGTTCATCCGCATCTATAAGCGCGTCGATGGCATTATCTGGTAAAGATTCTAAGACATCTGCTGGAATTGATGGAAAGGTGAATCGTGTATCGGGTGCAATCTCGTTTAGCCCTTTGCCACTGGCAACCGTCAAGGGATAGTTAATCTGGTCGAAATCTTCAACAACTCCACCAGGGAAAGCATTCGGTAAAAAGGTTCCGCGAATTTCGGGGTTGAGCAGTACTCTAACAGGAGTTGCGCTTTGAGGTTGTCTCTTAATCTGTCGCAAACGCAGTGTGACAAAGCCCCGGACTTCAAAGTCAGGATTTTGATCGGCAAACAGGCTTTGGTTAGGCAATAATTGTACGGAAGCTGTTTGTCTAGCTGGCAACATAAACGAACCACCAAAAATGGTACTGTTTGCATTTCCAGAGAGAGTAATCGGATTGTTTGCTCCCGCAATGTCGAAGAACAAACCAGCATTGTTAAATAACGTCCGATCTGGGTCTACAGGGTTGGGTTTGCTGATGTTAAACTGGATTCTAAAGGTTAAGTCCTTAGACTCTAAGTTCGTAATTGTTAAAAAATAGCCTTGTACCACACGTCGAGCAACATCGGCTGGAGCAGGTGGAGGAGCGATGCGTTTAACGAGTAGCTCAAAAGTTGAAATTTCCATAGTTGAAACAGACTCCAAGTAAAGTGGATACATCATTTGTGATGTCCCACAATTCTGGCTGACTGCCTTTGACATTGGCGATGCCCCTGAAGGGTAATATTTGTCACAATAAAAAGGGTAAGCATTTCTGCCTACCCTATAAATGTAAAAAAATTCCCAAGTTAATTAAGGGAACATCAGAAAATAAATTATCCTAAATCGAAAGTGTAGGGGCGCAAGGCATTGCGCCCTGATGATGGGATAATAGAAGTCCCTAATTAAGCAACTTTACCAATTGCATCACTATCAAGTTTTGACAAACGGTCTGCTAGTAATTGTTCGAGGGTTTCGAGAGCTTTGGTAAAACCTTTGATACCTTCGTCGAGCTTTTCGCTTGCCATGCGATCGCTTGCGTGCATTTTGTCGTAGGTAGCTTTGTCAACTGTAATTTTCTCAATTGACATGGTTGCAGCTTTATCGGGGTCGAGTTTACGGGGGAGGTCGCCGATTG
>JANNFJ010000169.1:0-10496 GCA_031379725.1 Calothrix sp. OTE_75_metabat_31 | reverse complement strand
GTTTTAACAAGGGTTTCACGTTAAGTTGACACCTATGGATAGTATCGTGCCCTTACGGTATATTCAAAACATCAAAGAAGTCACATAGATGAACCTTACGACAAGTCATACATTAATAAAACAGATTATTAAGAATGATTTTCTTTCATGTTTGCGATAGCTATAATTTATTTACAGAAGTCTGTTTGGCATATTGATATTATGAAAAAATACAGATCAAAAAGTAATAAACCTAGCGAAATGCACCGTATAGAAGCAGATATTCGGCATCGAGAATACATAAATACAATATATAACTGTTAAGACTAAAGCGAAGATTATTTTGTAGGAAAATAATCTGAAAATACAAAATAGGAAGAAGATTTTTCACTTCTTCCTATTACAATTTTGAATTTACTTTTTACGCTGTAATTTCCACAAGCTGAATATCAAAAACTAATTCTTCACCAGCCAAAGGATGATTTGCATCGAGTTTAACTACCGATTCTGAAACATCGGTAACAACAACTGGAATAACTTCCCCTGTTGGTTGCTGAATTTCTAGTTGTTGACCGACTTCCGGTTGCATTTCTGGTGGCATTTGGTCACGTTCAACTTCGATTACCATTTCCGGACGGTATGAACCATAAGCTTCTTCGACAGGGATATGTGTAGTCCTAGATTCACCCGCATTCATACCCAGAACTGCTTCTTCAAATCCGGGAATCAGTTGTCCTTCCCCAATTGTAAATTCTAATGGATCGCCTCCTGTAGAAGAATCGAATACTGTACCGTCGGTCAATTTTCCTGTGTAATGGACGGTTACAGTATCACCTGATTTTGCTTGTGGCATTAATTTTCTCCTCTAGCTTTTTTATTATTCAAAAATTGCGATACAAGGGTTGAGGTATTAGTTCGCTATTACTATCACGGCAAGTTCGATTTGTAAATGTCATCCCTCTAAAGGTTTATTTACATAAATCGCTTGGTGGTAGTTTGATTCGATTAAACAAATTTCCTGTAGATTTCGGAAAATTTGACTATCGAGTACGAACATTATAAAAAGATAGCAGGGTTTATAATCTTCGGAAAAAAATTAATCGATAATGGGTAATGGGTAGGTAAGTGACCCATACTCATTGAGAGTTTGCGGTGTCTTATCTAATTTCACTTTAGTCGTAGCAGTGCCGTGGAAACATCTAAAGCAGTTATGAAACGAACGAACCACAGAGTCACAAAGAACACAGAGTAAATAGCAGGGTTGAGAGAGTTTTTGCGTAAGTCCTACTAAGATGTTACATGTAACGTCTCTACATGTTTGTTTTCGGGTAACGTAATAATAGTGCATCAAATTTGGAGGAGAAAATCGTGAAAGCTGTTGTTATGAATGCACCTGGAAATCCTGAAGTGCTGCAAATCCAAGATGTCCCTAAACCTTCTCCAGGAAATACCGAATTATTAGTAAAATTAAAAGCCGTAGGTGTCAACCCTATCGATACCAAACTCCGCAAACGTGGCACTTTTTACCCCGATAAAATGCCTGCAATTCTCGGTTGCGATGGTGCGGGGATTGTTGAAGCAGTGGGTGGGGGTGTGACTAAGTTTCGTGTTGGGGATGAAGTCTATTTTTGTCAGGGTGGTTTGGGTGGACATCAGGGAAATTACGCAGAATATACCACAGTCGATGAAAAATTTACGGCACGCAAAGCTGCTTCGGTTAGCTTTGCAGAAGCTGCTGCTGCACCTTTGGTATTAATTACTGCTTGGGAAGCTTTATACGAACGAGGACGACTCGAACCTGGTGAGAAGGTGTTAATTCATGCTGGTGCTGGGGGTGTGGGACATGTTGCTATTCAACTAGCAAAACTCAAGGGTGCGAATGTTTGCACGACGGTAAGTAGTTCCCAAAAAGCAAGTATGGTGGGGCAATTGGGTGCAGATGAAATCATTAATTACAAACAAACCGATTTTGTCAAAGCTGTTTTAGATTGGACTAATGGGGAAGGTGTGGATTTAGCATTTGATACTGTTGGTGGTGAAGTGTTATCGCAATCATTTCCAGCAGTACGTGTATACGGTGATATTGTGACGATTTTGGAACCCGATGCAAATACATCATGGAAGGTAGCACGTAACCGCAATCTCCGCATCAGCTTAGAATTAATGCTGACACCAATGTTGCTTTTAATGGTGGTTCCTCAGCAACACCAAGCTGAAATTCTTTCTCAATGTGCAACTTGGATGGATGAAGGGAAGTTAAAAATTCATGTCACTCACCAGTTACCATTACAAGATGCTGCGATCGCTCATCAATTACTCGAAACGGGTTCAATTGCAGGTAAAATTATTCTACTCATTAATCAATAATTCTAAAAGGTACGCGATTTCCATTTGACTAATCACGCTTCATTCATTCAACAAGGAAGAAAAGCTATATTGCTTGGCATTATAGTTATGACACTATGGTTATTTAATACACACCAAGTCCAAGCTCAACCAAAAGTCGAACGCAGTCTCCTAACTCTAGAATTACTTCAAACAAAGCTACATAATCCCATTTTGCGCGAAGGTAGTTTAACCGTAGATTTACGGAATATGACGATAGATTTAAGACCTGAGAATGGAACATTTCGTGATGAATTTTATCAGACGTTGCGGAAGGAACTGCAAAAAGCAAGTGCAACTTTGGGATTGGATTTGAGTAACTCGCTAATTCAGGGTGATTTTAATGGTAGCGATTTGGGTGTACGCACTACATTGTACCCGAAGGTAATTTCACCAAGTTTTACTCCAGCAGAACAGTTACAAATCGAAGCGTTGCGTGGAGTTTGTTTAAATTCGCTATTGATGGCTTTACCAACTTCGCGTGATTGTCGTTCGTTACTACATTCGCTAACAAATGCCTCGACTGATATTAATGTTTTTCGCGGTGCGATCGCAATGCAGCAAACACGGTTTAATGGTGCTGTTTCGTTTGCAAATACGTTTTTTCTCCAACCTGTTGACGCACAAGGTGCTATTTTTAACCAAAGTGTGAATTTGATGGAAGCTCGATTTAGCCGTCCTGTTAGCTTTGTTAGTGCTAATTTTCGTAAGGAATTTCAGTTAGGTAGTAGTATTTTTTTTGACCAAGCAAATTTTAAACAAGCACAATTCCAGGAAGCTGCTAATTTCCAAGATTGTAGTTTTGAAGAAAATACTAATTTTACTAGTGCGATTTTTCGGCAATCGGCAAAGTTGAATCGCACTCAGTGGCAAGGTAATGCTGATTTTTCGCAAGTTCGGTTTGCGGGTCAGGTACAATTTACGAAAGCGAATTTTAATCAGTTTTTTTTGCTAACCGAAGCTACCTTTGAACAAGCAGCAACATTTCGGGAAGCTAGATTTGGTTTACCTGTGATGTTGGAAAATGCTAGTATTCTCAATTTGGCAGATTTTAGCGATTGTTATTTTACAAAAATTGCCGAGTTAAATGTATCGGGATTGAGTTTTAACTCGAATCAAGCCAAAATATTAGGTAATCCCGGTGAAATTGGTAAAATGTTAACGGTGTCGGGGTTGCAGGGTAACCAGAATGTGTTGCGGAATTTGGTGCAAAATTTCCGACAGTTGCAACAAATTGCCGATGTCAACCAACTTGAATATACTAAGCAGCAGTTACGGTTGCTTGAGTTGAGTCAGCGGTTATTTGGGATTAATATTAATAGTGCTTCGAGTCAAAGGTTGATTAAGCTGGGTTTTTCTACAACCCAAACAGCAGCAATTATTCAAGCACGTCTTGTTGAAGCATTTCGCAATAAGAGTGAGTTGTTAGCACTAACGGATATTGATTTTGATACATATACTCAGTTAAGCGATCGCATTACTGTGGTTGAACCTTTATTATTGAGTGGGTGGTTATTAACTGCATTAAATGCTTTTACACTGTCGTTATTACTTTTGTTATCGGGATACGGTACGCAGGTTTGGTTAGTTTTTGGTGTGGGAGTAATTGCGATCGCGTTTTTTGGTTTAGTATATTGGCTAGTGGATAAATTTCGTCGGTTTCGTCCGGTTGCGATTGTTCCTACTGGTTATGAAACGAGTTGTATGTTGACGAGTTACAGTATTTTCACTTGTATTGGTTTATTAGCAATTTTTCGCAATGCTGAACAACCTTGGTTGACTTTGGGGTGCGTGTTGTTAGTTGTCTTGCCAATTCCTGTGACTTTATTAATTCGACTTTATCGAATCGGACGTTTTCACGACAAGATGAATGTTTCCTACTTTACGGAAGATGGGACTTTAAGGCAGTTACGGTTGTTGATTGGACGTTTACCCGTGATTCCCAGAAATTCATCGTTCCGCGATCGCTATATGCCGATATTATGGGATAGGCGGTGGAATTGGTTGAATTATTACGATTTTAGTCTGAATAATTTGATGCGGTTGGGTTTTAATGATATCCGTTTGCGTGATGAGTGTCTTCCTGGGATTATTTCGAGTTTAGCTTGGTATCAGTGGTGTTTGGGGGTGTTGTATATTACTTTGTTATTATGGACGCTTTCACGGACTATTCCGGGTTTGAATTTATTAATTTATTTGAAGTGATAAGTAATATGTGGTTTTGTTGGTTGGGGAGGGAATTAAGAGAAAGGAACCACAGAGGACACAGAGGACACACAGGAAGAGGGAAGAGAGAATTGGAGTTAGGTTTTACCTTCCCAATATTTAGTACTGACTATTTTTGCATCTTTATCGTCTAGGTAAAAGTCGTAGATTGGTTCTCCTGATACTTCACACCTTATAGGTTCAAGCACTTTGGTAAAGGGATTCCATACAACGTTAATATCTCTTTTTGCTTTCTTTCTTTGTAAATTACATGTTATGTGTATTGTTGGTAGGTGTAAAACTATGGCACTATATAGTTCAGCCGATACTTTGAGTGCATAACGTTCGGTAATATCTGCCAGTTTTCTTTCTAATTCCCGGTTGGTAGCTTCGATACGTGCTAGTTCTTTTTCCTTGTTTTCACCGTCTAATCCTTTACTATTAATTTTATTGGCAATCTCTGAACTAATAGTACCGTAATAACTTTTTAATCTCTCTTCGTCTCTATCTTTGGCACGATAAAGTTTTGCTGACCATTTTTCTAGGTCTTTCTCAATCAGGTTTGCTGATGTTTTCTCAATCAGATTGGATAATTCTGAGGATAACATTGTTTGGGGGAGTGAATTATCGTCTATGGGAACTAAATCGGATTCCCATAATAAAGCATCACCAATTTCGACGGGTGTTATTCCTGTAAATTCGTTGATGATGAATGATACCATCCCGATTCTTTTTTCATCTGCTTCCGCAACATAAGCTACATTACAAAAAATGTAGCGGGTTGTTTCTGGTTTGGCATCGACGTAACGAATTAAACCATTGTGGGGTACAATTTTTTGAATGATTTTCTCAAATCCAGAGGTTTTGAGATAGCTTTCGTATTTAACTCCTAATGCTGCGACTGTGCCAACTCCTGCTAGGATTTCTAGGAATTTATTGAGGAGGTCGGAATGGTAGCTGACAAATTGACTGTTGGGAGTATCAATGACTGTACTGAATATGGTTTCTTCTTGTACTCCTAATGTGGTTGCGACTTTTTTGGGTAGGACGACTTGGAGGGTTTTTTCGTTAACTAATTCAGATATTCCATCGCAAACGGTGACGACTTTTTCGAGTGTGTTGAGGATTGGGTCGGATATGGCAATCATGTGGTGTTGGTTATGAGTAATGAGGAATGAACCACAAAGGACACGTAGGTGCTTCACATTCTTGCAGGGAAAGAACAGAGAGAGATAATTACGCAAAAACTCTCCCCAACTCTCTTCACTCTGTGTCCTCTGTGTCCTCTGTGGTAAGTAATAAGAGAAAAGAAAGGGGTATTTGATTTTATTTATGCTTCAAATTCTTCACCAAATATCTGTTCGTCCAGTTCTTGAGTTTCTTGGTATTTATCTTTTGCTTTGAGTAAGTTTTCTGCAAGGTTTTCAAAAGCTGTATCTAATTCGGGTAATGATTGATTTTTTAGCCAAATATCCATGACTATTTCTCCAAAATCGAATTCGTCATCGACGTTACCTAAGATTGTTTCGATTTCACCAACTACTAATTCAAACATGTTGATTTTATCGTGCAGTATTCGCAGGATATATTCTTCGATGCTGTCTTTCTGACAGAAGTTAAAAATGAACACATCTTGGGTTTGTCCGATGCGGTGGATTCTCCCAATTCGCTGTTCGATTTTCATCGGATTCCAAGGTAAGTCGTAGTTGACAATGCAGTTAGCAAACTGGATATTTCGACCTTCTCCCCCGGTTTCAGATGCTAGTAATACGGGAATGCGATCGCGGAATGCTTCGATTGATGCATCTTTTTGTTTTAATGTCATATCTCCGAGAAATTCGGCAAACTCAATCCCTGCTTCGGTAAAGGTTTTTGCTAGATATGCTGATGTTGCTTTGTGAGTAGTAAATACTATAGTTTTTTGGGATGATTTTTTCAACAGTTCGATTAAACTTTTAGCTTTTTCGACTTGTTTAATTTGTCCAGCACGTCGAATTAAAGCTTTTAATTGTTCGTTTTCCAGCTTTGCTGAAAGATTTTTCAACGATTCTGCTAATGCACTAACACTCGAACCTGCACGCATTAATAAGTTAGTTCGAGATAATTTATCGATGTTTTCGGAATGTTCCCGCAGAAAATTACTTAAGTCTTGGTAGAGTTTACTTTCACTTTCGCTAGGATTGACAGTAATAGTAGTTGCAAAGCGTTTGGGTAGTTGAACATCAACTAAAGACCGGGTATTGCGAATCATTACCTCCCGCATCAAACTTCGTAACTTTTCCGGATTTTTGGGAATTCTACCATTTTTACTCGATACATATTCGCGTTTAAAATCAGCTTCGGTTTTGAGTAAACCCGGTTTTAATAAAGTTAGCAAATTAAATAATTCCACCAGTGAGTTTTGTACTGGTGTTGCAGTCAACATGAGAATAAATCGTTTATTTAAAGAATTGACAAGTTTCCAATTTAGTGTATTTCGATTTTTGAGGTGATGTGCTTCGTCAACAATAACTAAATCCCAGTTACGTGCAGTTACCAAAGGAAAATGTTTTGCGGACTTGGCAGTATTTAGGGATGCAACAATTTTTTGATTAGCTGTCCAAAATTCTTTAGGGTTTTGCTGTCTGCTTTCCGAGTCGGTGGTAATGGAGGGAATACCAAATTTTGAAGCTAATTCTAACTGCCATTGGGAAACTAGCGATGCAGGAGTCAATACTAACATTGACTGAATCATACCCCTTGCTAAATATTCGCTGACGATTAATCCAGCTTCGATAGTCTTACCCAATCCAACTTCATCTGCGAGTAAAGCACGTCCCCCCAACTGTCGCAATACCTTTCTGGCAGTTTCGATTTGATACCAATGTTTATCGATGGCAGTCAGTGTCGGCAAACAAACCAATTGGTCGTAGTCTGCCATTAGCGATAATTTAAACAGTTCATTGCGAGCGTAATAATATGCTACATCATCATGCTGTCCTTGTTTCAGGGCAGTCATTGCTCGTGACGAATTGAAGGTAAAACTGTAGGAATCGTTCATGCGGCTTTTGGTAGATAATACCTACAGTTTATTTTCCGCTACTCTCGATATTTATACTTCTGGAAGTAAAAATTTTTAACTAAAACTTTATACACGGCAATTGGAATGATTGGCAACATACCCAATCAAACCTTTACCGAATTATATAATTGTATAAATCAAATCTTTAGCGGTTACGAGCAAATACAGGCAGCAACACAGGTTGAAGTGAACAAAATCGCTGTAGTTGGGGCAATGACAGATTTGCTAGTAAAAGATGCAGCTTTGCATGGTGCTGATGTGTACATTACAGGACAATTTAGACAGCCAGCAACACAGGCAATAATCGATACTCAAATTGGGTTTATTTCCATCGGTCACAAACGCAGCGAAACTTGGGGTTTGCGCGTCCTTGCAAGCATTTTACAACAACGATGGTCGAATTTAGAAATTGTTAGTTGTTAACTGTTAGTACCTAATTAATTACTTCACACCAAACACTCCCCTACTCTCTGCGCCTGGTGCGCCTCTGCGTGACATAATAAAGATACTAGGCACCACACTAATTACCAAAAACCAACATTAACAAATTTGTACCTCAATCAAAGCTTGAAACCGCTGATCACGACGAACAGCATCAAACTCCGAATTGCCTTGAATCATCTGTAAATACTTATCGGGACGCAGGCTAACAGCTTGACGTAAATTCTCCAAAGCCCGGTCAACGTTATCTAATATCGCATAACAACGAGCGCGATTATACCAGATAACATCATCATTTGGAGCCAAATCCAAGGCTTGATTGTAGCTACAAATTGCATCTTCATAACGTCGCAACTGTTCCCACACCCCACCACGGTACAGCCAAGCTTTATAGTATTGTGGTTGGATAGATAAAGCACGGTCAAAGCTGAGAATTGCCTTATCGTAACGTCCCCACTCATACAGATTTACACCGCGATTATACCAAGCTAATAGATTTTGAGGATTAAATTCAATTGCCCGGTCGTAACTATTGAGCGCATCTTCGTAGCGTCCGAGTAATTTCAGGGCATTACCTCGATTGTACCAAGCCCAGTACGCATCCACCTGTAAATTCAACGTTCGTTCAAAACTATTAATTGCTTTTTGATGCTGTCCCAAATCGCACAAGGTCAAACCGCGATTATGCCAAGCTGTCGCGGAGTTTGGGTTAAACTCGATTGCACGGTCAAAGCTATTGAGGGCATCTTCGTGGCGTTTCAGCTTACCCAGTGCGATCGCTCGATTGTGCCAAACCCAACAATCATCTGGTTTCAATACTAACATTAGGTCGAAACAAGCGATCGCTTTCGCATGTTGTCCCAACGAACCCAGGGCAAAACCTTTCTGAAACAAAGCTTCTGGGTATTGCGATTTACAACGCAGTGCTTTATCGAAACTTGCGATCGCAGCTTCAAACTTCTCTACCTTATTACGGCGCAATCCCTGCTGGAAGAAAAATTCCGCCTCAAGATTGAGAGTAAGTTTAAAAGAATTTGGCATCATACTTTAGGAAGAGTTTTTGCTCGAACTTACATTTTCAAAACAATACCATGAGTCTATAGCCAAATTACTAATTACCTGATACATGAACATAGAAAGTTTTGTAAAGTTAAGAACAAGGTGAGTATTTATGCTTACACAATAGACTAACGTCCCCGATTTCTCACAAAAGTCGGGAATCTGCCTGATGCGATGAGACCTCGAAAAAAATATTTGCTAGGCAGATCAAAAAGAACCAATAACAAGCATTAATTACAATTTACGAGAATTATGGCAGCAAAGAACCCAGCCGAATTAAGCTTATAGTAAGGCTTAACAATTAGGAATCGTCAGATGCTCTTAAGCATTAAACGCATTAACGTTCCACCTGGGCAGCATGTGTTGCTGCGCGATGTCACTTGGCAAGAGTTTGAAACAATTCTTAATGAACTAGGCGAACATCGGGCTGCACGAGTTGCTTACGATCGGGGAATACTAGAAATTATGACACCGTTACCAGAACATGAGTTTGATAAAGAAATTATTAGCGATTTATTAAAAGCACTTCTGGAAGAACTTGATATTGAGTTTGTTAGTCTTGGTTCTACTACGTTCAAAAATCAACAAATGGCTCAAGGTATAGAACCAGACCAATGTTTTTATATTGAAAATGAAATCAAAATACGCGGAAAAAAAAGACTTGATTTAAATATAGACCCTCCGCCAGATTTAGCTTTAGAAATTGATATTACCTCGCGGACTCATCTGAATATTTACGAAGGGTTAAAAGTACCCGAACTTTGGCGATTTGATAAAGGTAAGCTACAAATATATCTACTCCAAGGGAATAAATATATTGCTTCACAGTCAAGCTTAAATTTTCCTGGTTTACCATTAATTGATGTGATTCCCCAATATCTTGAGCAAAGTACAATGATTGGTAGAAATGCAACACTAAAAGCTTTTCGTCGTTGGGCAAAAGAGAAATATTAACTTTCCTTTGCTGAATCAAAATCAAATTGCCCAAGCATATCTTGTTCTTTAATTAACCATTGTTTAAGCGTTTCTTCAGAAGGAAGCGCGACCATATAGCGTGAGACAAATAATTGATTATCGAGTCCGGCTGTAGCATAATGAACAGCTTCTGCGTCTTTCTCGGCACAAAGAAGAATGCCAACGGGAGGATTTTCATGAGGGTATGCGATGTTTTCCTTCAAATAGTTAAGATAAAAGTTCATTTGTCCGGCATAATCATGCTTAAACTTCCCTAGCTTTAAATCGATCGCAATCAGACATTGCAAAGAACGATGGTAAAACAGTAAGTCGAGAAAATAATGCTCTTCCGCAATTGTCATGCGGAATTGACGGTCAACAAAACAGAAATCTCGACCCAACTCATGCATAA
>JANNFJ010000154.1:0-4465 GCA_031379725.1 Calothrix sp. OTE_75_metabat_31 | reverse complement strand
AACAGGTCATCAATAATAAATTCTCCCAAGTTGACCGCATACCAAGCGGTACATTCTTGAGTTATTTTAATTGCTTTACTTCCCCCCTTACGTTGAGAAGTTTTAGAATTATTTTCCCCTTCGTGACTGGCAATTTTTTCAAGTAATTCCATTGGCGAATTTACTCTATCGTATGCAGGATAATAAATTGCAGTGTGGATATAGAGACTATCTAAAAGTTCATTGCGTTGTTTCTCACCGCACACTTTATACAGCCAGTCAATAAAATCGTGTGATATTAACCCATTAATTACCTGTTGGTTAAATATTTTAGTCATACCCGTTTTGACTTCTAAATATTGATTTTCTGGTGCGTCCTCAACTTCAGTATCAGTTTTTAAATCTGCAATATCTTTAATTTTGAAATCAAACCAACTTGCTAAATAATCCTGTGGTGTTTTCAATTCCTCATAAGTGACATTTTCGCCTATCCAAATTTCTTTGGTGCTAACTCTTGCGCTCCATAAACCGGGTACTAACTCGCATTTTTTACCTCCCCACTTACGAGATTTTAACCATTTTCTAAGAGTAGGGTAATTATTAATTTTTGATGGATAATCGTACTCATCAATTAACGGTCGCCCAAACGGGTATAGTTGGTTGCGTTGCCCCTCTCCGTAACATCCTGAATAATCAATATCAAGTAAGCAACCATTGAGAGTTACTAAGTTTGGGCGGTTGTTGCGACACCTTCCCCCTTCGACTTTTGCGTTAAGTGCTTTTGTAGAAGTGGTGAACTGTTTCAAATATTCGGCAGTTCCCCAGTGGCAAACAGTCTCTAAAAGTTTTCTCCTGAGATTTTGATAATTTGGTTTTTTGTCTTCATCAAGTGGTAATAATTCTAAGAGTTCTGGATTTAAATCATTAGGATTTAAGCCAAATTCCTTACACACTTTAGCTTGAAAAATATCACGAACAGTTGCCCCAATGGTCAATTTTGGAGCCTCGTAATAATCTTTAATCCCTAACGATTCCCATATTTTTTTAAAGTTATCAGCGTTTTTACTTAGCGCTTCATAAATATGTAAATCGCCTAGCGAATAACTATCATAATCCTCCGGACACTCGAAATACCCTATGTGCATCATTGATTTATAACTATCCATCAATGATTTTGATTCTAACCGTATCCCCGCAGCTTCACACAAATCTTTATAACTAGCTATGCCGTGAAGGGCAAAACTATCTACCACGCACAATTTGACGCGGTACATCTGCCCTTCGATGTACATAATCCAAGGCATATCCACACTATCATTATCGCCGTACTTGCCAGATGTCACTGTCCTTAAACGCCTTTGCATCTCCACACGCGACTTTTTATCGCTCAAACATAGGCGTTTAAGGTCAGTGAGATACTGACCGTCCGCAATCATTAAAAACTCTGCTAGGGCAAAGTGGGAATAAATTACAAACTCACAAGTCGGTATGGTTTCACCTTTGGAATTTTCCCTAGTGACTTTTTCTCTATGGTGAAGTTTAGTTTTAATTCCTATTTCATTCATCCAGTCAATTAGATGAAATCCAGATTTAGCAATTGGATGCCTTAACGGCTTGTTTAATTTTTTACCAACATCTTCTAAATCTGGGTGACATAAAATAATTTTTTCATCATCAAATATACCTTGCATTTGACTTGTAACTCCCACCCTTCCCTTACCCCAGTAATCAAGATATTCAAATTTGTATTTTTCATTTGTTGGGGAAGTAAAAGACAAATTAGCATCATCCCTTAAATACTGTTCATATTTTGGCTGCCAATACTCAGTGTCTAAGTTCAGTGGTATAACAATATTTTCACCGATAACTACTTTATCAGTAAAATCTTTTTCATTAAATAAGTATTGCCCATTACCACGTTTGTATGTGATAATAGGGCTACTGATTTTATAAGTTTCTTTCTCGCTATTTTTTCTCATATTTTTTAATTTTTGATGTTGTAAAGGGCACTTCCTCAAGTGCCCTTTTTTGTTTACAAGTCGCTGAAATCAACCGATTGACAATCCAAGATATTCACAATCCAAGCGTGATTTTCCTTTGAAACTTCCCCGTTAGCATTGACGGTTTCACCTTTCTTATTGCGTTTGGGATGTTTGCTAACAATTTTGAATTTTGCACCATTCCCGTGTGTGTCGTAAATTCTCTTCACCGCACTATTACAAATTACATCCTTGAAAATTTCACCTGTGGCACTCTTGATAGTTACCAGTGGTGTTTGATATTTTCTAGAAAACTTGCCATTAGAGATGATTGTTAACTCAGTATCCAAAGGTAACTTGTCATCATGCAACGGTGTCTCAGGTTGGGGAATTAATCGTAGATAGGATGGTAGGGGCAATCCTTCCCCTTCGTACCCGTCAGAATCATTTGACTCTAAATCTTCGAGATGTTCCTGATTGGTGGTAATACTGATTTTTAAAATCAGTCCTGATTTATGTTTCGCATCGACCCATCCACCAATACCTGATTTATGCTTGATTGCTGTAAAATCTTCCATTGGGGCAAAATCGGTGTAACATAAAATCGCTTCACCGTTGTCATTGAGCCAAGCGCTAGGAGCATCCGCTTTGTACCCGTCCTCAGTTTTCCGAAGTCTTAAAATTGCTTTGTCAGCAACAACTTTTAACTCTGGGATTTTGGCGACTAATAAGGATGCTTGAATGTTCAGCGGTTCTGTGCTGTCATCAACTTTTTTCTGTAAGCCTTTGGCGGTGAGTGCAAGTTGGTTGCCGATTTCAATCAGGTTGATAATTTTTGAATTGGAAGTGGTCATTTTTGAATCCTTGATGTTGTGTGAGTGCGGTTCGTTTCCCGCTTACCTATTTAATGTAACTCTTTATGAGTGACAAATGCGAGACAGTGGACAGTTTGTTTAAGTGGCACAATTGTATCTCATATTGCGTGACACGAGTGTTAATCGTAGAATAGAGTTACACGTTGAGACACAATTATGAAAACAGCTATGGCAGATAAAAAAGATTCAATGCTGCATATCCGTATAAGCAGTACAGATTTAGAGAAAATCAAAAGCTATGCCGATAATTTGGGGATGAGTCAAAGTGAATTTTGTTTGAATGCCTTGTTAGCTGCTATCGGTGAAGACTTGGAAAAACCAGCTATGGATAACGTACTTACTCGCCTAGCCGCTTTGGAGCGTATCGTCTTTCAACAGTCACAAGCCGCATAACCCGCACCTCCCAACAATTCAGCAATCATCCCCTACCCCTACGAGAGGGGTTATTTTTTGGTTTGAATCCTTTGTCCTGTGGTGGTACTAGCTCTAGATGAATCTTATTAGCACCTCCTAATAAAGTTTCTGGGTGCGGTAATTTCGGGTATACCCCAAACTCTTGAAAGTAGGTGTCAGGCGTGTATTGCTTTTTAGTTCGCAAACAGAAAAATCTCCACCCTACACCTTGAATAAATACTTGTGTGAAAACATCAATATTCGGATTTTGCTTTTGCATTTTAATCGCATCATCGGCGTATTGTTGCAAATCTGGAGGTAAACTAGTCATAGCAAAGCTCCGCCATTGAGCGGGAATTGAACGTATAAAACTGATAAAATCTCGAACGCCTATGGATGTAGGCGTTTTTGCTTTATACCTTGTACTCACACTCTATCTAAAAAAATTACCCCCAAACGGCTGTAAGCAATTTTACATAACTTAATATTTGCGGTTTTTCTGTCCCATTTTTCGACCGGGTTTCGATGAGGTTTTATGTGAAACCGTTACGAGTTCGAGTTTTGATTTTTGAGTATTAGCGTTCTCGCTTCTTAGCGCTGTCAAATATGGTCGGAAATAGTTATGGTCGAAGTGCGGGTTAATTTTCGCTTTATCTCTGGCGACAGTATCTATATATAATGCAAAATCACCTAAAACATCATTTGTAAGGTATTGGTCTGGAATCTTGCCAAAATCATTTAAATTATCAATATGTTTTTTTAATCCTAAATACATTTGATTGACATTTTCACAATCGCACTTAATAGACGATAGTAAAACACTCGTTTCGGCGAGTAACCATGTAGAGTTATGACCGGGTAAAAACTCTTCCATATATTTGTTACTGTGCAATTCTCGAATTAAATCGTATCTTCTAGATTTAGTTAAGGCAGATTTTTCTAACCAGTTTATTGAACTATTTTTTAATTCATAAGTGTTAATTTTTTTATCCCAAGCATCAAGCCAACTACTTACACCTTCGTAGATATTTTCAATAATTAATTCTTGCTCAATCGTTAGATTATTTATGTTAATTACTGCTGGTAGCAATTGGTATATTCTTAATGTTGTTTCAAAATCATCGCGTAAAATATTTTCCAACAAATTTAAACATTCAAACTTATATAAACCTTTGTCAGTAAAAAATATTGTAATCAGTAGAAAAAATCCTATGAATACCTTAGTATCAGAATTATTAT
>JANNFJ010000106.1:0-2397 GCA_031379725.1 Calothrix sp. OTE_75_metabat_31 | reverse complement strand
ATCGCAGTCAAAATATTCGGTCCCGATTTGGAGCAACTGCGTACCCTTGGCAGTCAAGTACAGTCAACAATGGGTCAAATTCAAGGTTTAGTTGATTTGCAACTTGAACCACAAGTACCGATGAAACAGGTGCAAATCAATTTGACCGCAATGCCGCAGCACGTTATGGTTTGACAATTGGTGACTTGTCGGAGGAGGTAGAGACTGCCCTCAATGGACGAGTTGTTTCTCAGGTATTAGAGAAGCAACAAACTTTTGATATGGTAGTTTGGTTGCAAGAAAAATATCGCCATAATATTGAAATTATTAGTAATTTGCTTGTTGATACTCCCAACGGCCAGAAAATTCCTTTAGCTCAAGTTGCCAAAATTGATTATAGTACTGGTCCCAACACAATTAACCGTGAAAATGTCTCTAGATATATTGTTGTATCGAGCAACGTCGCTGGACGAGATTTAGGTTCTGTGATTAAAGAGATTAGAGAAAAAGTTAAGCAGCAGGTGCAATTACCTCCTGGATATTATATTGAGTATGGCGGTCAATTTGAAGCACAAGAAGGAGCCACAAAAACTTTATTATTTTCTGGGATTTTAGCATTCATAGCCATCGCAGTTATCCTTTACTTCGCCGTAAAATCTATTGCTGCTACCATCATGATTTTAATTAACTTGCCTCTGGCGTTAATTGGTGGCGTTATTTCTATTGCTTTAACTGGTGGAATTATTTCGGTTGCATCAATGGTCGGATTTATTACTTTATTCGGAGTTGCAGCCAGAAACGGATTATTATTAGTTGAAAACTATAATTCTCGGTTAGCATCCGGGCAACCTTTACGGGAAGTTTTGATTGAAGGTTCAATGGAAAGATTGGTGGCAATTTTGATGACAGCTTTAGCTTCTGCGCTAGGTATGGTGCCTCTGGTAATTGGCAGCGGTGCAGGAAAAGAAATACTACAACCACTTGCGATTGTAGTTTTGGGTGGATTGTTTACATCTACCGCTTTAACGTTGCTGGTACTTCCTGCTTTGTATATTCAGTTTGGTAAGTTTTTGGTTCCGAGAAAAACTCAACCGACTATCAATACTGAAATTACCGCATCACCCAGCTTTTAATTGTTTATTTATCAAATATCGAGGAGTGTAAATCAATGAAAGTTCTCAAAACCAGCTTAATTGCTTTAGGTAGTGCTAGCTTACTTTTCTTAGGTGCTTGTAGCGGTGGTAATCAAGCCGCTAATCCGGAAAGTACAACAGCCAGTACAACTACACAAACAGCAGCTAAAACTGAAACGACTGCAAAAAATGGGGAAAAACATGTAGAAGGAGATGGTCACGACCATTCCAAAGATGGCAAAGATGGCCACACGGGTCAAGTTGTGCAGTCAGGAAAATACCATTTAGAATTCAAACCTGAGATAGTAAAAGATTCTACTCATTTAGATATAAGCGTACACGGTGAGCAGGACAAAGCAATTACCGATGCCAAGCTTACAGCTCAAGTTCAGCTACCAGATGGCAGTAACCAAACTCTACAAGTTCCTTATAATACTGAGGAGAAGCAATACACTGCAAAGTTACCTGTAACTGCAACGGGAGATTACAAAGTTGTCCTTCAAACTGATATTAAAGGTGAAAAATTTAACGGTCGTTTTAACTTTAAACGATAATCATCAACATTTATGATTTTTATAAGGTGCGCGAATGTAGCCCACTAGCCCTATCAAGGTTAGCTTATAATTTTGAACCACAAAGGGCACAAAGGACACAAAGAAGAAGTGTATTTTAGTTCTACCTTGACAGGGCTAACATAGCTCACCTTACCTAACTTACCCAGTATCTACCTTATGGCACACAGTCACAATCACGCACATAGCCACGAACCAACCAGTTACAACCGTGCATTTATAGTTAGCGTAGTTCTCAATACTGGCTTTGTTATTATCGAGGCAGTTTATGGTATTCTCGCCAATTCCCTTGCCCTACTTGCCGATGCAGGTCATAATCTGAGCGATGTTCTCGGTTTGCTACTTGCTTGGGGAGCGAGCATTATCGCACGTCGTCTCCCAACAGCACGTCATACCTATGGTTTACGTCGTTCCTCAATTTTGGCTGCGCTGTTAAACGCTATTCTACTACTCGTTGCTTCGGGTGCGATCGCCTGGGAAGCTATCCGACGTTTCCTTGAACCCACTGCCGTTTCAGGTGGTACAATTATCGGTGTTGCGGCTGTAGGTATTGTTATTAACACAGTAAGCGCTTTCATGTTTATGTCGGGACGGGAAAACGACTTAAATATTAGGGGAGCATTTCTACATTTAGTTGCTGATGCGGTAGTATCTTTGGGTGCAGTACTGGCTGGTATTGCTATTGTTACAACTGGTTGGTTGTGGTTTGACCC
>JANNFJ010000102.1:0-3685 GCA_031379725.1 Calothrix sp. OTE_75_metabat_31 | reverse complement strand
GGATTTTTTGGTGTAGCGATCGCGCAATTCTTCCATTGCTTCAATGCAAATTTTCCCTAATTCTAATTTTTGCGGCTGGATGTGAAAATCGCTATTACTACCGCGACCCACTTGGAGTAAATCGGTAATCATCCGGTCGATTGTCCGCGTCTGGTTGCGTGCTTGCTTGAATAAATGTGCCGCTAATTTGGGCGTAACGCGCTCGAAAGAACCTTTCTCCACGTTGAAGTTAGTTTGTAGAGTTTCGATGGCAATGCCAGCCGCTGTCAGGGGGTTACGGAGGTCATGTGCCAGCATCCCAATGATGCGGTCTTTAAATTGCAGTTGCTCTTGGAGTTTCTCTTGCTCTTGCTTTAAACGGAAAATTTCGTCGGTGAGTCGAATTAACTCGGCAGAGGCTGCTACTGACTGGATTGAGGTTTTTGGGGTTGCAGTGCTACCATTTTTACCATTTTCCCCTGGGGTGTCGTGCAGCTGCCCTTGAAGTTCGAGATAAGTATCGATCGCAGTTTGCCAGCGAGGCAACCAAGTTTTGAGTTGGGTAATAATATTGCTACCAGCAATGACTTGTCTTGGTTCGGGGTGGATTTTGATTAATGCTGGTGTTGCAACCAGTTTAAAATGCTCCGCCAAATAGGGTTGCTGTCCAACGTCAACAACCTGAAGCTCAAATGGGTAATCAGCTTTGTATTCATCAAGGCATGACCTTACTCGCTGTATTTGCTGCCGAGACTTAGGACGTTCATCGACAAATAATAACAGCTGGAGCGGAGCCTCTGAATAAATCGGCTTGTCCTGGGAAGCTTGCATGTAATCGTGTTTTAGCACTGGTAACAGACCGATGAAGCTGAAAGTGGGAGTAAAAATGACTGGCAGTTGTCGGCAATCGGGTTGTTCATTGTTTATAAATTTAATATCTATTTTAGATTTTTCATACACCTATCCAATCTAAGATTTGAAATGAAATACATTTTTGTGACTTTTTTAGTACCTTTTTGGTTGGGAACGATGGCGAATGTGGGATATTCAGGTACGAAGCCCCAGTCTTTGGATCGACAAAACCTTTCGTCAAGCCCGAATGACAATTTTGATAACGCTGCCAGCCGCTTTGTCCAAGAACAAATTAACTTGATTGCACGCATTGAAAATTCCCTCATCCAACCCGATGCAAATCGAGTTAGGGCTGTACGCGGACAAATAATTGTCCAAGCTAAAGCTATCGAAGGTTTTGTGAAGCGGCAAGACCCAAGTTTTAAGGCTACATGTGCTAATACTTCCTCCTTTAGAAATAACTTACGCAACTCACAAGCTCAAATTTACTGCTATTTGTATGCATCTAGCCAGGAATTACTAAAACTTTCTCCCCTACTCGATAGAATTTTATCGCGTCGAGGTGAATTAGCTTTAGTACGCGAACTACCGCTTGTGAGTGGTGAACGACAACCTGACTTGGTACTTAGCCTTTCCCCTACTAAGCGTCCGAACTTGGCTCAAAAAGCAACACCCTTTGCAATTCAGGAGCCAAACTTACCACCTTCTGCACCACCAATAATTGGACTTGCGAAAAGAACCCTGGTAAATTATCGGCAACCCGTGCAAAGTGCTTTAGTATTTCCCCAAGAGGCAATTTCGACTTTAGAAACTGCCGAAAAATTGATTTCACAAGCAAAAATAGGATTTTCGCAAAACACAAAATTCTATAATCCCAGGCAAACAACAACAGCGCTAGATCGCTTCGCCTACGATATAGACTCGCCAGAAGCCCAAACGTATCAATCGCTTCTGGCATTACCGAAAACTGGTATTTTTCGCGTTTTACCATATTCAGCTTACCGCCGTCCGTTAAATACGCTGCACAATCGATTATTGAAAACTGTCAGCGATCGCTATCCTTTTCCGTCTTGGGGTAAAACTTCTTCAGGATTTACTCCTAATTTAGCACTTATGCTCGCTGAAGATAGTTTCCAAATTTTGCCGAATGGGATTGACTACAACTTTATGGTGGATTTGGGTAACGTTCCAATGGAAAAATTAGATACTACCCTCAAAACCCTTACCCCAGAAATCCGCGAAACATTCCTGAAGTACCAGCCACCCAAACAACTCGCGGATTTACAATCTGAACGTCGCCGTTTTAGCATCGACAAAAGCTCGCGCATCGGTTCGGCAATTCCGGCACGATTAAATCATACCTACTTAGTGCGTGTTTTCCAGTTCAAATTGTCTGAAGTTATTGTTAATGGGAAAGTTTTGTCCCCACAGGAACGCTTGCAAATTGACGAATTACTCAAATATCAAAGCAGCGATACCATCATTGCTTTTCGTCCGGTTCGCCAACGTACCGACGGCAGCTACACTGTTGTTTGGCGAGTGTTGAATCAATTGGCAGCACCCCAAATTGATGATTTAGAAGCCTATATCAAGTATTAGGGAATAGGGAGTAGGGGGGGAAGGAAGCAATATATTACTTCCTTTTCCCATTCCCCCAATACTGCAAGGGATACGAATGTAGAGAACGCCACATTGCTCAACGGGGGGAACCCCCGCACGCAAGTGGCTCCGTTACATGTAACGTCTCTACATGGGTTTCACGCTTCGCCCTGTTCGCGCACCCAGCAGTATTCCCTTTCCTCTTTCTGTTCGATTGTAAACATATGTTAAGAAATTGCCGTCAAAACGCTAAGGCATATTGACAACCAAACAAGCAACCGATAAGGTAAATTACATACCCGGGTAAGACCGTTAAAGAGCAATATGCAAGTTAAGCAAAAGGTTACTTTATATTTGTCGCCAGAGCTGCACAGAAAGTTAAAAATCCGTTCAGCAATTGATTCTGAGCCAATGTCCGATCTCGCCGAACGAGCATTAGTTTTTTACTTAGCTAATTCCGAATTAGTTGAGGAAGCTGAAGCCTCAGTAGGCACAAAACACAGACTGTATTCATGTCCGAGTTGCGATAGTTCGTTAGTTATACGTGATGGTGAATTGGTAGGGTTGTCTCAACAACCAGGAATTATTGGTCAAGAATGTCTCTCCATATTGGATGAAGACGAAACCCAGCCGTTAGGTGAGGAAGAGTTAGTTCCTTGTTAAGCTAGGAGTTAGCCTGCATTAAAGCTAATAATTTTCACTGCCACAACATAATCGCGGTGCAATGCACAAGTTCCAATCAAGGTCTCAAGAAGGTCGAAGTATGAAAGAAGAGCTCAATATCCTCATTCAAGCTCAATACCCGCTAATCTATCTTGTGACCTCCGAGGAAGAGCGGGCAGAGCAAGCCATTTCGACAATTGCCCAATCCTCGAAGCCGCAACGGCGAGTATATGTATGGACAGCCACTCACGGTATCGTTGAGTACGGACAACCCAGAAATGTTACCCAGCATAATACTGTATCATCCGAAGCAGCAATTGATTGGATAATTCGCCAAAAAGAGCCTGGTATATTTATTCTTAAAGATTTTCACCCCTTTATAGATGCACCTGTAACGACGAGATGGTTGCGTGATGCGATCGCCAGCTTTAGAGGCACGCAAAAAAATATTATCTTAATGTCGCCGATGCAAATGGTTCCCATTGAGTTGGAAAAAGAAGTAGTTGTACTTGATTTTTTCCTACCTGATATGGGAGACTTAAATAAAGTTTTAACTTCACACATCGACCAAAATCGCGGACGCAGGCTCACA
>JANNFJ010000085.1:0-2285 GCA_031379725.1 Calothrix sp. OTE_75_metabat_31 | reverse complement strand
CCACTACGTTAGCAGTTTCGATTACTTCTTGCCAGTGGGCTGGAAATAGATTGAACTCTTGAGTGATAAACCAAATCCAAATATGGGTATCGAGGACGATTACTTGAGACATTCCCAATCCTGTTCCTCAACGGCAAAAGTGACCAAATCGCCCAAAGTTCTACCTTTACCTGCAATTGAAGCAGGGGGAGTTCGGCGTGGTGCTTGTGGTATGGTATCGGAAAGAATCGTCACAATTACACGAGCTTTGGATACTTTTGGTTCATCTGTTAACCATTTAACCTGACCATTTTCAATAATAGCTTCATAGCTTTGAAGCATTGTTCCCTCCTCATTTAAAAGCTAATTAGGCATCTCTATATCTTCAAAATTAGCATGAAAAATCTTCGAGCGAGTAATTGTAATGATGTCCAGTTTAGATGCTGATGAGTATTTGTACTGAGTTATGTAGTAAATAATTGCTGATGTCATCTGACCATAATGCCATCCATTCGTCGATTGAAATGCAAGTTATTTGGTGGCGGTTGTATAAATTTAGAATCTATTCAGTTGTAAAATGTATTAAATTTTTAGTATATGAATGGTTATTAATTTACATACAAACATAAAAATAGTTTTTGAGCTTCAAAACCAAGTACTACCGCAGTTAGTAACTTTCTGAAGAAGCAGTGATTTTGATAATCATGCTAAAATTGCCCCAAAAAATATAGATTCTAAACTCACTTTAACCTTGATCGGGATTTAGCGAAATATTTCGTATTATACGATTAACCAAGCTCAAATAATCGTCTAATTCTTCATACCCATCTAATTCTTTTTCTTCATCAAGAGTCAGTGACGACTTACGACCGCACGCTATTAATGTTTCAATGCGTTCAGTTACTGTAGTAGAAGCGCGAAAAATTGGTACACCTTCGACTAGCTCGATGCGAACAGCACCATCTAAAGGTAAACTATTGGGCAAATGTTCTAGCTTTATAGGCAAATTAGTTGTCATAGATGTTACTTGTTCGTAAAATTAGGCATCAATTTAATTTATCTATTATATTTTATCTTCGTTTTCTTTTTTTAAAGAAGGTAACTTCACCCGTCGATTCTCCCGTGAAAGTGGTATCAAAGCTGGAGATTGTTGAGCATTCTTTTGTTTCAAACCTTCCACCAGTTTTGATAATTGTGCAATTGTCGGTGCTTCAAACACATTACGCAAAGGCAACTCCACTGCAAAAGCATCACGTACTCTCGAAACAAGCTGCGTTGCAAGTAATGAGTGACCACCATTATCAAAGAAATTATCATGAATACCTACAAGCTTGAGTCCCAAAACCTCAGCAAAAATGTTCACTAACATTCGCTCGACAGGTGTCTGAGCTACAGTATAATTTTCTAGCAACTGCAGTTTAATTGTATCGTTGAGTGCGATTAAAGCACGTCGATCTACTTTACCGTTAGCTGTTAGAGGTAGCGACTCCAACACTACAAAAGTTGATGGCATCATATAGTCAGGTAGTTTTTGTGCTAAATAAGTCTGCAATTGCGGTACTAATTTACGTGCAGCTTTAGCTTGTAGGGGGTTATTTGCATAAGATTGCCACGGACGTGGGTGAGTCACGCTATCTGGAATAATATTTTTGCTTGCATCTTGCCGAAAAACTACATCGTAGCGTCCTTCATAACTGCTATTTGACCAGCTAATATCAACAATGTAAGGTACATCCTGTATATACCAGTCTTCTGGTTCGATTCCTAATTCCACTGCTTGCAAAGCTTTACGCATTTGACCGACAGTTTTCAAATCTTGCTGAAAATCTTCTACTCCTGATAGCCATTGCACTGTTTTAACTGCTGCCATTACCCGTTCATTTGGCACATTAGTAACACGTAATATTTCGGGTTTATTTTCAATTAATAGCTGATGTACCGCTGAAACTGTGAGGTTATCGTGCCAATCCAAACACGAATAATCGGGTTGAGGTATTTCTCTAACACCAATATGCAGAATAGCATTATAACGAAACTGCGTTAACTCATTATATTCGCATCCCCGTATCAGTTGAATTTGTACGTGGCTAATTTGCCCAAAACGCTGCTTTAATGCCGTGAAAAAAGCCGGGTCAATAACTAACTCTGTTTCTTGGAAAATTTGCATTTGTACCCGTTGCTGTAACTGGGCACGAGTCAGGGAAGGTTCTGCTTGATACAATTGCACTGAGGCATGAAAAGCTTCTAAAAGTGGCAAACTCCGCACATCTCCGATGAAAATAGAGCCACCAGGAGCAGTTGCTTGC
>JANNFJ010000077.1:0-5364 GCA_031379725.1 Calothrix sp. OTE_75_metabat_31 | reverse complement strand
TATCGTGATATCGTTTTAAATGGAGAAATAAAACACTGGGGAGAATGGGGAGTCTCTTCGCTAATTGCTTTAACAATCTTTGGCAGTGGATTGTGGTGTTATCGTCGATTGCGTCCTGCTTTTGCAGATGTGTTGTAGTTCTACAATCCAAAACAATGGCTATCTAGAAAAAAGGATATAAAACCCGAAATAAATTTAGTTACAGTTAGTGATGCGGAACTTTTGACCATTCAAAGCTTTCTATATGTAATATGTGTATGAATCAGTGGGATAGCAGCTTATATCTAAAGATTATGTGCATTCAAGTTTACGTGAAGAAGGTAGAGAGTAAAAGCTTTTTCGCCTTTATTTCCGTCCTGATTGTTGAATGTATTGTTAATCTATTTGAAAATTAAATAGTAAACAATAAGTTTTACTCGGAAGTTTCATTTTCCTATTCAATCTAAAGTATTCGCAATTTTCTGTTATGATTTTTTTGGCAAATCTAAGTTATATTTATGTAAAAGTATCAATATTTGGCTGTAACAATGGTGCAATAGTTTTGAGGACTGATAGGTAAACATGGGACAAGAAATTGCGATTTCCCTTCGGGATATTTCCAAGTGTTTCAAACAGTATAACCGTCCTGTAGAGAGGCTTAAAGAAGTTTTACTACCCGGTAAAGGGGAAGGAAAACAATTTTGGGCATTGCGTGATATTAACATCGAGATTGTTAAAGGACAAACAATTGGCATCGTTGGTAGAAACGGTTCTGGAAAAAGTACTTTACTACAAATTATTGCGGGAACACTCACACCATCTAAGGGAGAAGTGCAAGTTAATGGTCGAGTTTCGGCTTTATTAGAATTAGGAAGTGGTTTTAACCCAGAATTCACTGGACGACAAAATGTCTTTTTTAATGGAAGATTGCTTGGCTTAACTCAAAAAGAAATCGAAGATAAGTTTGATGAAATAGCTGGTTTTGCTGATATCGGAGATTTCATCGAACAGCCTGTTAAAACTTACTCTAGCGGGATGTTTGTCCGTCTTGCATTTGCCGTTGCGGTTAACGTCGATCCAGAAGTTTTAATCGTCGATGAAGCACTTGCAGTTGGAGATATTGTATTTCAACACCGTTGTATGCGAAGAATGCGAGCCATGATGGACTCTGGTGTTACAACGCTGTTTGTATCTCACGACCCAGGAGCAATCAAAACCTTGTGCAATTGGGCTGTTTTAATTAATCAAGGTAAGCTGGTTGCTTCTGGTAATCCAAATCATGTCATCGTCAAATATATGAAACTTGCCACTGAAGCTGAATTAGGGATAATACCTAAAGAACTACAAGTAGATATAGATACTGAAGTTGGTGAGGATAATGTCTCAAGTAAATTAGCTAATCAAAGTGCAACAATTAAGCCTAAGCCAATTCGTCGAGGTAATCGAAAGGCTTTAATTGAGAAAATTTTCATGTTCAATTCTTTGGGAGCAAATGCTGGTGAAACTCCAATTTTTGAATTCAACGAAGAAGTGAAACTATTTATAGAACTTCAAGTTTACGAAAAACTAAAAGAATGTATTGTTGGATTTTTTATTTGTGACAAAAATGGTAATGAAATTATTGGTAGTAATACTTTTCAAGAAAACTATCTTATTGGTAAGCTCGAATCTGGACATACATTACAAGTAGAATTTAAATTTAAATTGCCATTACGACCTAGCTCTTATAGTTTGACAGTTGCTGTTACAGAAAGCTATACCTCTGCAATGTCCGACTGGCTCGATAATGTAATTATTTTTCAAGTGCTACCTCCGAATACAGGCAAACAAATTCACGCACTTGTAGACATACCCATTAATGTTCAATTGCAACAATCTACAAGTTTAGTGTCTTAATAGCTCAAATAATTAATAAGTATAATTTCTTGAAAATAAAGTAGATTTATATGCACCAAAGTTCTCTCGATAAGATGGAAAATTTTAGAAAAAATTACCTAGAAAATAGACAAGAAGAGCAACTTACAATACTAGATATGGGGAGCTTAGACGTAAATGGCTCGTATAAAAATATCTTTAAATCATCTAGTTGGAACTATATTGGAGTTGATATGTCAGCCGGAGAAAATGTTGATATTGTAATAGATAATCCATATCATTGGAAGCAAATAAAAACTGAATCTGTTGATGTTTTAATTTCCGGTCAAGCTTTTGAACATGTTGAATTTTTCTGGCTGACAATTTTGGAAATTGCCAGAGTTCTTAAATCAGAAGGACTATGTTGCATAATAGCTCCATCAAATGGTTTTGAACATAAATATCCTGTAGATTGTTGGAGATTTTATCCAGATGGATTGTCCGCATTAGCGCGATTTGCTAATTTAGAAATCTTGGAGGTTTTTACGCAGTGGGAAAATCTCGGATATTCTGATTGCAGTGATACGTGGCATGATTCTGTACTAATTGCTAAAAAAACAAAACTTTCTCTGAGTGAAAAAGTGACAAATAATGCAATTAGGTGGATTATGCAGAAAAGAATCAATCATATTTTAAGTAATCCAAGAGAAATAATTATTGGTTAATTAAAAAAATATTATGAATAGTGACTGGCATAAAGATTATCCGCAAAAAGTAGATTTGTTAGAGCAAGATTTAAATGACAATAATAGTCTAAAAAAAATGTTTGGTTTGATTGGAGAAAATCAGCGTGTAATTGATTTTGGATGCGCTACTGGCTATTTTGCTAGTCTACTTGCCACTAAAGGATGCGAGGTCATTGGTCTTGAAGTAAATCCAAAAGCCGCAAAGGTTGCAGAGCAATATTGTAAACAGGTGATTGTCACCGATTTAGATTTTGTTTCGTTGAAAGATGTTTTACCTAAAGAATCCTTTGATGTTGCAGTTTTTGGAGATGTTTTAGAGCATTTACGAAATCCCTGGCAATTATTACAGGAAGTTCGTGAGTTCTTGACTCCAGATGGATATGTAGTAGCTTCGATTCCAAATATTGCTCATGGTGCAATTCGATTGTCTTTATTACAAGGTAATTTTGAGTATGCTGAATTAGGAATATTAGATAATACTCATTTAAGATTTTTTACCCGTAAAACAGTTCAAGATTTATTTGAAAGCTCAGGGTATATATTAGATGTGTTAGAACGTACGAAACTACCTATTTTTACTGGGGGATTAGTTCCGATTGTACAAAGAGAAGATTTTAGTCCCGAATTGGTACAAAAAATTGAGCTTGAAGAAGATGCTGAAACATTACAATTTGTTTTAAAAGCTTTTCCTCAATCTTTAAAAGGAAAAGCCAAGATATCTAAAGTTGAACTAGAGCAAACACAGCAAAAGTTACACGATACTTGTAGCGAATTAGAGCAAACACAGCAAAAGTTACACCATACCCATACGGAACTAGAACAAACACAGCAAAAATTACACCACAGCCATACAGAGCTAGAACAAACACAGGAACAATTACACCATACCCATACGGAACTAGAGCAAACACAGCAAAAATTAAACCACACTCATACGGAGCTAGAACAAGTACAGCAAAAATTACACCATACCCACACTGAATTAGAACATTTTCAATTCCAAGTGCTACAACTGAGCGATAAGTTGGTATTGATGGAGAGCAGTAAGTTTTGGAAGCTCAGAAAGCAGTGGTTTACATTTAGGCGAATATTAGGTTTAAAAGCTGAAGAATGAATTAACAATGGAATCAAGTATTGTAAATATACAATCATCTTGTAATAACTTTGATTCGACATAGCCGCCCTGTTTTATTTTGGAAATAAAATATAGATAAAATAAACTTATTAGACTCAGAACTGATAGTACTGAAAGATTTAAGTGCAAGCACAGGCTACGGCAACGAAAATCGAACCGGATTATTACAGTTTTTAATTATTAATCCGCTTTAGGCTATAGTTTTTATAGATTGTAATTATATTGCAACCAACAAGATAATATACTTGAAAGATTAGATAGAAGTTTGTCGTGAGCAATTTTTATATTTAATGGTTAAAAAGGTAGTCAACACCCAGCACTGAAGTGACTGGGCTTCGGGGCTAGTCCCCTAAGTCTCTGCTATTTCGGTTTTAGTTGACCAGACTCAGGATAAAACCTACGTTCACGGTAAACGTTAAAGAACCTACCAGCGAATGCGTAGCTAGTTTGCTGCTCTAGAAACGGGCGATTAAACATTTGTATCTGGGGATAAAAAGTGTCGTTTGTATAGTACTGACCGTGAACATTGTCGAAGCTAACATTACCCGTTTTACGGAGTTTTTCAATCATGTCTAATTACGTTTTCGTGATCGATACAAACACAAAACCTTGCAATCCTGTTCATCCTGGAACCGCAAGAAAATTACTCAAATCTGGAAAAGCTGCTGTATTTCGTCGCTTTCCCTTCACCTTAATTCTCAAAACTGAATCATCAGAACCAGTTAGAGAAATTCAAGTCAAAATCGATCCAGGTTCTAAAACTACGGGAATCGCATTAACTCAAGGTGCTTATGTAATATGGGGTGCGGAACTTACCCATAGAGGAACTATCAAAACATCTCTAGAATCTAGAAAGTCACTAAGACGTGGAAGACGCAATCGACACACTCGATATCGTCAACCTCGTTTCTTGAATCGTTCGAGACGTGAGGGATGGTTAGCGCCAAGCTTACAACATCGAGTCGAAACTACTGTTACATGGGTAAATAAATTAATCAAATTTGCCCCGATATCTGGAATATCTCAGGAGTTGGTTAGATTCGATCTTCTTCAGATAGAAAATCCAGAAATATCGGGAATTGAGTATCAACAAGGGGAATTGGCTGGTTACGAAGTTCGAGAGTATCTTCTCGAAAAATGGGATAGAAAATGTTCTTACTGCGATATCAAAGATGTCCCATTACAAATAGAACATATCGTACCAAAAGCTAAAGGGGGGACTAACCGAATCTCAAATCTTTGTTTGGCTTGCAAGAAATGTAATCTCAAAAAAGGTACACAAGATATTGAAAAATTTCTGGCTAAAAAACTGGAAGTTTTGAAACGAATTAAAGCTCAAGCCAAACGTCCTTTAAAAGACGCTGCTGCGGTAAACTCAACACGATGGAAGTTATTAAATCGACTCAAAAACACTAGATTACCTGTTGTAACTGGTTCTGGAGGTAAAACAAAGTTTAACAGACGTAGATTAGAACTTCCTAAAACGCACTGGATTGATGCGGCTTGTGTTGGAGATGTTGAGACTTTGAAAATTTTGATAACTAAACCGTTGTTAATCAAAGCAACTGGACACGGAACAAGACAAATTTGTAGAACTGACAAGTTCGGTTTTCCAAATAGACACTGTTCTAAAACTAAGTTTCATTTCGG
>JANNFJ010000066.1:0-8856 GCA_031379725.1 Calothrix sp. OTE_75_metabat_31 | reverse complement strand
CGTTACCTAATTATTCCAAAAAGTCTAAATTTATGTTTCGGCACATCTTGCTTTAAACCCTAGCTTTCATAAAATTGCTGGGTACAAGAATATGAACTTTGCCACACAATACCCCTCCCTTTTCAGCTTCTCCCCTTCCTGTGTTCTTGAGGGGATTTGACTTTCAAGTTATGAGCGATTTTATCCGATAAGGGCAAAGCCTTTCGCATGGTATGGGTATTGTGCCTGTAATAATTATAGTACTTTTTACCAAAAATATGTAGGGGCGGGGTCTCCCCGCCCTTCCTTCCTGTCCACCCCACCCCACCCCACCCCAACAAAATTATGTGCTAAACTAATTCTCTCCATAAAATCAAACAGCCCTACACCCTTTTTTTGTCAAAATCCCTTTGATTTGCCTATGCTGGAGACATATGGAAAAGGATTATGGCATGACGAACGAGAGAATAAATTTAAAAATGGTAAAAATTGCTGTAGTAGGAGACATTCACGACCAGTGGGAAGAAGAAGACGACACAGCACTTCATGCCCTGGGAGTAGACTTAGTACTGTTTGTCGGGGATTTTGGTAACGAATCGGTGGATGTAGTGCGACAAGTTGCAGCCCTCGATATCCCGAAAGCAGCAGTTATGGGCAATCACGACGCATGGTATAGCGCTACCGAATGGGGACGGAAAAAGTGCCCGTATGACCGCACTAAGGAAGATTGGGTACAGCTACAACTCGATTTACTAGGTGATACACATGTTGGGTATAGTAAACTAGATTTTCCCGCATTCGATTTAACAGTCGTGGGGGGTCGTCCATTTACTTGGGGTGGTCCCGAATGGAAGTTTGCCGACCTTTGTAAGCAGCGTTACGGTATCGAAGACCAGGAAGAATCTGCCGTTAAGATTTTTGAAGCCGTTAGAAATGCCGAACATGATACGATTATTTTTCTTGGTCATAACGGTCCGTCGGGGTTAGGAGACAGACCCGAAGACCCTTGTGGCAAAGATTGGCATCCCATCGGTGGAGATTTTGGCGACCCCGATTTAGCCGAAGCGATTTCTCGGAGTATCACAACGGGTAAAAATATCTCGCTGGTGACTTTTGGACATATGCACCATACGTTGCGACATACCAAAAAAGAAATTCGCAAGCGGGTGTTTAGAAGTCCAGAGGGAATAATTTACTTGAATGCTGCCACTGTACCGCGTATTGTCGAAGATGGTAGCGAGAAACTGCGGAATTTCTCACTCGTGCAGATGGAAGATGGTATTGTTACTCAAACTTCATCAGTTTGGGTTGGTAACGACTTCAGCATTGTGTCGGAGGAAATTTTATATGAAAAATCGAATCAGGTAGTGCAAACCGTGTGAAAATAAGATACAATATCTTTTTGTTAGTGATTTTTATTGCTGACAGACCGAAAGCTGCTAGCTGACGGTTTTATTGGAGAGGTGGCAGAGTGGTCGAATGCGCTCGACTTGAAATCGAGTGATGCGAAAGTATCCGTGAGTTCGAATCTCACCCTCTCCGTTTTTAGCTTTTATTATCTTGAAATTAAGAATTATCCCATCATTAGGGCGCAATGCACAGGGTATAGGGCGCAATGCACAGGGTATAGGGCGCAATGCATAGGGTATAGGGCGCAATGCCTTGCGCCCCTACGGGTTAACTGTTAACAATAGATTTGGGATAATCTATGTTCTGGTGTTCGTTTATTTTATAATTTGTATTAATATTCGCATTTATTAATTCCAAAGTTCAACATCTAGCTTTAAATTAATTAAGAATAGAATAAATTTCTTAAGGGTGTTGATGATGGCTGTAAACTTAGGTCGCCGTAAATTTATTGTGTATGCTTCAGCAGGGGTTGGTGCTAGCTTGCTGCTGAAGGGTTGCGGCAATAACCAGACGACAACACCAACAAGTACAAGTGGTAGTGGTAATTTTAAAGTTGCGATCGCACTTCCGGGTCTAATATCAGATAAGGCTTGGAATCAGTCGGGTTATGAAGGTGTACAGCTAGCCAAACAAAAGCTTGGAGTCGAGGTAGCACATGTTGAAAAAGTTGCACAACCTGACCAAACTGAAGTTTTATCTGACTTTGCCCGTCGTGGTTATAATTTAGTATTTGCACATGGGGGACAATTTGATGCAGCGATTCAACAAATAGCATCGCAGTTTCCCAATACATTTTTTGTTGGTGTGAATGGGAATGTCAGTGGTGCCAATATTGCGTCTTTAAGATTAGACCATTTACAAGCAAGTTATTTGTGCGGCATTATTGCTGCTGCGATGACAAAATCGAATAAATTAGCTTATATTGCAGGTCAGGAATTTCAAGCTACGCAAGAAGAATTGCGTGGGTTTGAATTGGGTGCAAAATCAATTAAAAAAGAGATTAAAGTTAGTTCGAGTTTTACTGGTGATTGGAATGATGTTGCAAAAGCGAAAGAGGTAACATTGGCTTTAATTTCCACTGGAGTCGATGTTATTTATCAATGGTTAGATAGTTCTTCTGCGACAGTTTTACAAACTGCAAGTGATAAAAATGTATATGCATTTGGTAATACTAATGACCAGTTGGAAGTAGCACCAAAGGTTTTAACGAGTGCTGTTAAACATCTTGATGCGGCAATTGTATATTTGACTGATTTAGCAAAACAAAAGCAAATCAAAGGGCAAATTTATAAATTAGGTTTAGAACGTACAGATATTTTGACTTTGGGGAAATTTAGTCAATTAGTACCGGAAGCAGTTCAAAAGCAGGCATTGAGTAGTAGTCAGGAAATTGTTAATAAAAAAATTACTTTTCCAGTTTGTAAAGATGCAGGTAAAGATACATTTTGTGTCAATAAGGCAACTGTTTAGAAAAATAATTCTAATTTTGTTGGGGTATCCTCAATAGAGTTGTAAATTATTGAAAGAAGGAACCACAGAGGACACGGAGAACACAGAGTTAAGAGGGTTTGGGAGAGTTTTGGGGTGAGTCCGAAAAAACAAATGTAAATTTAATATACAAATGTCATACTTACATTTAGAAAATATTACTAAAAGCTTTGGTGATTTTATTGCTAATGACAATATAAATTTAAATATAGAAGTAGGTATTCACGGTATTCTTGGTGAGAATGGTGCTGGGAAAAGTACGTTAATGAATATTATTAGCGGACTATATCAACCAGATAGCGGACAAATATTTATAAATAATAATCCAGTTAAAATTTCTTCGTCAGCTATAGCAATAAAACTGGGGATAGGTATGATTCATCAGCATTTTATGCTTGTACCTAAATTAACTGTTACTGAAAATATTATTTTGGGAACTGATAATAACTTACATTTAAATTTAAGAAAAAAGCAAGCTGAAATTTATAATTTATCTCAATTATACAATTTAGAAATTGACCCTACAGCCAAAATAGAAAATTTGCCTGTGGGAATCCAACAGCGTGTAGAAATTCTCAAAGTTCTTTACCGTCAAGCTAAGTTATTAATTCTCGATGAACCAACGGCAGTTCTGACACCTTCAGAAGTTCAATCGCTAATAAATATTCTGCGTCAATTGGCAGCAAATGGACATACAATTATTTTTATCAGCCACAAATTAGAAGAAGTAATTGACTTGTGCGATCGCGTTACTGTTTTACGTCGAGGAAAGGTCGTAGCAAATACGACAACCAAAGAAGCGACACCACAACAATTAGCTGATTTAATGATAGGTAAAGTCATTAATTTACAACTTGATAAAAAACCAGTTTCAACAGGAAAAATTGTCCTTTCAGTGCAAAATTTGCAGGTTGTTGATGATAGAGGTGTAATTGCTGTTAAGAATATATCTTTTGAACTGCGGCAAGGGGAAATTTTAGGTGTTGCTGGTGTTGATGGAAATGGACAACGGGAGTTAGCTGATGCTATTTGTGGGTTAAGGAAGGTGAAACAAGGAAAAATTTCTCCTGACCCGCTATTTGCTAGAGAAGAAAGTTTGAAATTGGGATATATACCAGAGGATAGGCAAAAAAATGGTTTGGTAATGGAGTTTGATATATCCCAAAATTTGATATTAAAGCTTTTTAAAAACTTTCCTTTTTCTCGTTATGGTTTATTACAACGGGATGCAATTAAGAATAATGCTATTTCTGCAATAACAGAATTTGATATTCGTGCAAATGACATAAATATCAAAGCCAGACAACTTTCTGGAGGTAATCAACAAAAAATCATCTTAGCACGAGAGTTGGCTGGAGAACCTGAATTAATTGTCGCAATGCAACCGACAAGAGGTTTAGATATTGGTGCAACAGAAGCAGTACAGCGACGATTATTAGGGGAAAAAGAAAGGGGTGCAGCAATTTTGTATATTTCCACCGAGTTAGAGGAAGTTATGACGATGTGCGATACCATTGCTGTAATCTATCAAGGTGAGTTTGTCGGTATATTAGATGCTGCGATTGCTACGGTTGAGGAAATTGGTTTATTAATGGGTGGAGGAGTAACATCGTAATTCTTTTTTAAAAATTAACTACTTTATATAACAATTAAATTTGACAGGCAACTATGGGACTATTATTTGATTTTTGAAAATATGTGTAGGGTGCGTTAGCGACAGCGTAACGCACCGTTCCGAGTCCTTGGTGCGTTACTTAGATGGAGAGAGGTTAAAAAACTAGTATGGGAATAAATGGACAATTTAAGCAATTATCTTTACATCTACTAGAAAAACTAAAATCAGAACCAGGTTTAGTTAGGGTGTTTACAGATGCTAAATATATATCTCTACCTGAAATTTTACAAGGGAAAGGTCTCTTCTTGTATCAAAAAGAGTTTGGAGAAGTAAGAGACGATATCGCTTTAGTGATTGCAGAAGGTCAAAATGAAGAATTGGAAATCGATAAATATTGGCATATAATGCACTTTCTATTAACCAAAGACTCATCAATGGAACCATGTAATTTACCATTTATAACTTTGGAAAATTCCGATTGGGATAATTTACCTTTGGTTAATGTTGTTTTGGGAGGAACTACAATTCCCGAAGTGGATAGAGATTTTACTCCAGTAAGATATTTTATGCCTGATGAAGTAAAGCAAATAACTAACGATTTAGTTAAAATCACAGAAGATTGTTTAAGAAAAATATTCAGTCAATCAATTTTATTAAATCCAAATGTATATAAAATACTTTGGTGGGAACAAGAAGAAAATTTTGAAGAAAATTTGGAGACTTTACTTTTTATCAAAGATGATATGATTGGATACTTTCAAGATGCAGTTAGTAAAAGTCATGCTATTTTAGCATGGCTAAGTTAAACAAAATAGTGATGTAAACATTTGAATAAAAAAGCATATGGGAATTACATTAGAGTTCAAACAAGTATCGCCATATCTATTAGAAAAAATCAAGGAATATCCTGACCTTATCGCATTATTTATTGATGCAAAATATCTATCTGACTCACCATTTTGGCAAGAATTAACAATTAATCCAGATGATGAAGAAGATATGGAACGGTTTAATGAAATGACAAATTATTTTTCTGAGACGTTAGAAAAATTGCAAAAAAACCGAGTAAATGAGTACGAGCAATTCAAAGAAAATATTCCTCGCATTATCAGCGAAGGAAAATTACCATATTTAGATATTGATAAAAAATGGCGTTTATTTAGTTTTTTATTAACAGGTTATGATTATACTGAATCAGTTAATATTCCGATTTTAATTGGTATAAATGAAAAAGATAATATGCCTCTAATTAATGCTGTTCTATCTGGAGAAGGGATAAAGTATTACGAGTGCGATTTTCCTATATTTTATTTAAATCCTGATGAAGTACAACAAATAGCTAAATCATTGTCAAAATTCCCTCGTTCTTGTATTACTGAAAGACTAAAATTAAAAGACTGGCAAGAAGCCGATTATATTCTCTATCATGAAGATACCTATAATCTTCTCGTACAATATTACTGTGATGCTGCCAATAATGGAAATGCAATATTTCTTATATTTGGCTAGAAAATTTTATGAAAACTACCTTTCGGAAACTTATAATACCAATTATTTCACCACTAATCGCCATTATATCAGCACTTTTAGTCGGTGCAATTCTTATTCTCATTGCAGGTGCAAACCCCATCACTGCTTACACTGCACTCGGACAAGAATCCCTCTCAACATACTTTGGATTTGGTAATACCCTGACCAAAATGACACCGCTATTATTTACCAGCTTAGGTGTATTAATCGCATTAAAAGCTGGACAATATAATATCGGTGGGGAAGGACAAATTTATCTAGGTGCTTTGGGTAGTACTTTAATTGGTTTGTACCTGCATTTACCTGCCTTCATTCACATACCCTTGGCATTATTGGCAGGATTTATATTTGGTGGAATTTGGGGTTTTATACCAGGTTATCTCAAAGCGATTCGCGGAGTCAATGAAGTCATTACTAGTTTACTTTTAAACTACATTGCCATTAATTTAATTAGTTATCTAGTCCAAAACCCGTTAAAAGAACCCAATGCACCAAGTCCTTATTCATCACTAATTGCAAAATCTACACAATTACCAATTATTTTACCCGGAAGTCTCGCCCATGCGGGTATTTTACTGGGTGCGATCGTAGCAGTAATTTGCTGGGTAATCATCAACCGTTCCACACTCGGTTATCAAATCAAAGCTGTAGGATTTAACCCCAATGCTTCCCATTATGCGGGTATGAAGGTACAACATACCGTTATCTTAGTCATGACATTAGCAGGTGGTTTAGCTGGTTTAGCTGGTAGTTGCGAAGTTATGGGGTTGAAATATCGACTTTTTGATGTAGTTTCACCCGGATATGGATTTGATGCAATTGCGATCGCATTCCTTAGTCGTGGTAGTGTTATCGGTGTGGTTCTAACTTCATTATTTTTCGGTGCTTTGCGAAGTGGTGCAAATGTGATGCAACGCAGTGCAGGTGTACCCGTGACAGTGGTGTACGCTATTCAAGGTTTGACTGTATTGTTTATTGCCATTAGTCTGGCTTTAGAATATCAAGTCAAAAAAGAACCGCAAATCTAGACGTGGATTAACGCGCTATAGATTAAAAATTATGGATATTACCTTCTTTTCTGACTATCTCGCTTCTACTATTCACCTTACCATACCCCTCGCATACGCTGCATTAGGAGGACTTTATTCGGAGCGATCGGGTATACTTAATATTGCCCTCGAAGGAATGTTAATTACAGGTGCTTTTACTAGTGCGGCTGCAACTTTTTACTCAGGCAATGTTTGGATAGGTATAATCGCTGCTTTAATAGCAGGTGCTTTAGTTGGACTACTCCACGCATTTTTATGTGTAACATTGCGAGTAAATCAATTAGTTTCAGGTTTAGCTATTAATCTTGTCGCTGCTGGTATCACTTCATTTTTAGGACGATTAGTATTCGCAAGTAATAGCACCCAACGTTTACCGAATATTAGTTCAATAAAGATTCCCATTATTTCTAATATACCTATCATTGGTAGCTTATTATTCCAGCAAGACATTCTCGTATATTTACTAATTACAATCATTGCTTTGACTACATATTTTTTGTTTTATACCAACCCCGGTTTAAATTTGCGTGCTGTGGGAGAATATCCAAAAGCCGCAGATACAGCAGGTGTTTCCGTAGTCAAGACACGTTATCTGGCAGTGATGTTTGGTGGATGTCTCGCAAGTTTGGGTGGTGCTTATTTAGCCTTGGTGCAAGTGCGATATTTTACCGAAGAAATGAGTGCGGGAAAAGGATTTATTGCGATCGCGTCTCTCATCTTTGGTAAATGGCATCCTATATATAGTAGTTTGGCTTGTTTGTTATTTGGTGCGACGGAAGCTTTGCAATTACGAATCCAAGCATTAGGTGTAAATATTCCCTATCAATTCCTGACGATGTTGCCCTATATTACTGCACTTCTAGCCCTAATCGGGTTAGCCGGAAAATCTACACCACCCGCAGCTTTGGGGACACTTGAAGATAGGTAGCAAAATTAATTTTCTAGTTAATTACACTGCTCGTGGTAGGATAATTTTATATAAACTAATCATTCTAAGAAGCCAAACGCCTGCATTGCAGTAAGCGTGTTGGCTTTTTTATTGGTATACCTGTTTTGAGAACCGCTAACCAAGCAGCACCAACTAATTAGTTACTTTGTACTCCTTGTTCTGACCGTGCTAACATTACTTATAAATCATCCATACGAGTTAAAACTATGGCTATTCTTCGTGAACTAGAATTACCTGATGATTTGTATGAGCATTTACAAAAATTAGCATTTACCCGAAATAGCTCGATTGAAGCTCAAGCGATCGCAATATTGCAAAGTGTCGTGTCAACCAAAGTACAGCAATCGGAAGATGAAAGACGGAAAAATGTACCTCAGATTTTAGAAGAAAGTCGTCGTCGTCGAGAAATGCTTCCAAAAGGTATCGAATATCCCGATAGTACCGCAATGATTAGGGAAGACCGTGACCGATGAATACTGTTTTTAGATGCGTCATTGATACCAGCGTTTGCATCAAGCACTTTATCCCAGATCCATTATCCCCAAAAGTCGATCAATTATTTGCTCAAGCGAGTAATCCTGAAAGTCAACTTTTTGTTCCTGACTTATTTTACGTAGAATCAGCTAACGCTTTGTTAAAGTACGTGCGTGCAAAGCTTTATCCTGCTGAAAAAGTTATGGTAGATTTAGCGACACGGTTCTTGCGTACTTAGCGTGCTAAAATATTAATATATTAATTAATATTTTTGATGAAAGTTAATTATGAAGAGAATCTTGACTCAACTCTTAAATTTACCTGAAGTAATAGTAGAATCAAGTCTACAAGAGGGTCATACG
>JANNFJ010000005.1:0-2520 GCA_031379725.1 Calothrix sp. OTE_75_metabat_31 | reverse complement strand
TTATCAAACAACCGACAAATCGCACTAACATATTCACCCGGTTGATTAGCGCGTAACGCTCTATGTGGTACATTTATATCCACAGCTAACCCTTCCAAAGCGCGATCGCTTCCCACCACAGGTACACCAGCTGCCATTGCTTCTAAGGTCTTATTCTTAATTCCAAACCCCGTCCGCATCGTCACGACACAAACCGTTGACCTGTGTAAATATTCTGCCATTGATGGTACTCTTCCTGTCACATGCACTCTTGGTTTATTTCCAAGTGCCAAAACTTCAGGTGCAGGACGGGAACCGACAATCTCAAAAGTTACATCGGGATAGCGTTTCACAATCTCCGGTAATACCTCACTCACAAAGAAACACACCGCATCAATATTTGCCAAATTATCCATTGCACCAATAAACACCAAACGATGCCCACCAGGGTCGCTGGTGCGATAAGGAAATGACACCAAATCTACTCCATTGGGGATAACGGGGATTTTAGCATTCGGCTTAAATTTGAGAAGTTGAATTTTATCTTCTTGGGTTGTAACAACAATATCCGAGAACTTTCGACAGTACTGTTGTTCGTAACGATGCAGTAAAGGTAAATTTATGCGATCGCGGAGTTTATTTTCCGAAATTCCCGTCTCTAACTGGTTGCGACAAGAAGCATAAACCGAACTATGAATATTTACAATCGTTTTTACCCGTTGTTGAAAGTGCGGTTTGATATAAATCTCATTAACACTGTGTTCGCAGGTAATAACATCGCATTTACCTGATAAAACAAAATCATCAACCCATTGTTGCATCTCCTCTAAATAGCGGTTTTGGACGCTAGGGGGAGTCCCATTTGCTAGAAACCCAGCAAACCGTTGCGCCTTCTTCAGTATTCTCCCCGATGTCCTCACGTCCGCAGGACGATTAAAAAGGACTAGGTTATCTACACAATCGCGCAGTCCTGCTATTTCCGATTCAGTGACATCGCTCTCTTTTTGTGTTACTAAAGTGACAATATGCTTTTGACTAAGATACTTGAGTAAATTAAAAGTCCTAACCTGCGTACCCCCTCGCGTTGCTGGATAGGGAAATGTCGAAGATAACATTAAAATGTTCATATTACTTAATTATAGAATGATATCTATCTATAATGACCCGTTAGTTAGTTAATGTCAGCATTAACACAGATAAAACTTACGCAAAAACTCTCTCAAAATCTCTTAACGACGTTAATAAGGCTTGGGAGGGTTCTTAGGTGAGTGGTGGATTTTGTAATATTTTTGTTTAAATTATGCCTAAAATTAGTATTTGTATTCCTACATTTAACCGTGTTAATCTACTTCCTTTAGCAATTGAAAGCGTTCTCAAACAGACATATCAAGACTTTCAGCTAATTATTTGCGATGATGGTTCCCGTGACGGAACACCTGAATTGATGTCACAGTATAGCGATAATCGAATCAAATATATTCGTCATTCGCAAAATATTGGTAAAAGTAATAATATGCGTTCGGGGTTTGATGCTGCAATCGGCGAGTATTTTATTAAATTTGATGACGATGATAAGTTAACTCCGGCATTTTTGGAACGTACGGTAGCTATTTTTGAACAAGATTCGAGCATTGATTTTGTTGGTACAGACCATTGGATAATTGATATTAATAACGAACGTGACGAAAAAAGAACTAATGATAATTCACGTTTTTGGGGACGAGAAGATTTAGCTGAAGGTATAGTTGATAATTTACTGGAAGTTGTTTTTATTCGTCAAAGCTTTCAAGTTGGTGCAACATTGTTTCGTCGTCAAGTGTTAGAACAAATCGGTTTTATGCAGCCGAATTGGCAAAATTGTGAAGATAATGATTTGTTTGTGCGGTTAGCTTTGGCAGGTAAAAAAGGATATTTTCTACCTGAATTATTGATGGAATATCGCGTTCATGCCGAACAACAAAGTAAAGACCGCGCAATTCGTTATTTATCTGATAAATTACAATATTTAAACAAGTACAAATTTGATTTGGAACAATTAGAAAAAATACGTCAAGAACGTCTAAGCGAAACGCAGTTATTATTAGGTTTGCGGTTAATTGAAAAAGGAGAAACCCAGCAGGGTCGAGAGTTAGTTTTGGCAGGTAAAACTTACTCTCCTCAGAAAGCTTGGACTGGTTTAGGATTATCGCTACTACCCACTAGCGTGCGTCCGCTAGCCTTTGATATTGTCAGGAAAGTCAAGAAATAAGCGCAGAAGTCTCCTGTAGCCTAGTACTCCATGTCATTAATTTTGATGGTATATATTATTGTCCGTCGGCTCATGGCGTCCCGCCTGACCGGACTGCACAGGCGAGACGCCTATGCTACGACCCATCAAAATTAATGACTATTACCACTACTAGGATACTGTTGGCGAATTCAAAGGGGGTTTTACCAGCGATCGCAAAAACGAAAATTAGTATTACTATGAAGCAGTTGGAGCAAGTTGAGCAAAGCGAGAAACGCGAGTTTGACTACGTGGTACACCCTGCCACCAATCCC
>JANNFJ010000003.1:0-2219 GCA_031379725.1 Calothrix sp. OTE_75_metabat_31 | reverse complement strand
GGGATTGGTGGCAGGGTGTACCACGTAGTCAAACTCGCGTTTCTCGCTTTGCTCAACTTGCTCCAACTGCTTCATAGTAATACTAATTTTCGTTTTTGCGATCGCTGGTAAAACCCCCTTTGAATTCGCCAACAGTATCCTCAAAGAAGTCGGGGATCTAATAATCCAAAAGAAACGCGAAATTAAAAGAGACGCGAAGTTACCCTTCGGGTTCCGCCTTAGCGGTACGCGTAGGGTAATATCGCGTCTTTACAAGTTCCTGCACCAAAGATGTCTATTGTGTATTTAACAACCTAATAAGCGTCTTGCAACTCGTAAAAATCGGGTGAGATGTAATCCTTACGTAACGGATACCCAACCCAATCTTCGGGCATCAAAATCCGCTTTAAATTGGGGTGTCCTTCGTAAAAAATCCCATACATATCGTAAGATTCGCGTTCTTGCCAATCTGCGGTTTTCCAAATCCAGTAAACCGAAGGAACACGGGGATTTTCACGTGGTAAATAAACTTTTATGCGGACTTCTTCCGCTTTCGTCGCATTATCACTGACCTTCATCAAATGATACATGCTTACCAATTCTTGCCCTGGACCCGTATCAATGCCGCACTGGCACTGAAGATAATTAAATCCATAAGCATACAAAGCCGTCGAAATAGGCAATAAAAAATCTGCCTCGACTTTGATAATTTCAACACCCTCAACGTCAGCTGCCAATGACTCGTGAGCAAAGCCATTTTCAGTTAGCCATTGAGAAACACCTGCTGGGACTATTGCTTGCCCCTGAACTGCTACTGGTTTCGATTCATCAGCCACGACCAGTTTCCTCCTTTTGTTGCTGCGATGTCAGCAAAGCTGGCGGTACTAACATACCCATACCTTCGGTTAATTCCTTCGGTGGTGCATAACGAGTATCGGATTGGAGATACTTACCAGTCAAAATTGTTTCCACTGGCTTGAGGTTGTGGGTCGTACTGTAGAAGCGGTGGGTTTGCTTAATCGTACCGCGCTCCTGCATTGAATCGTCAGAAATTTTCTTCCGCAACTTAATAATTGCATCCATAATTGCTTCTGGACGTGGCGGACAACCGGGTAAGTAAACATCGACAGGAATCAATTTGTCAACACCGCGAACTGCTGTCGGTGAATCGACACTGAACATCCCGCCTGTAATCGTACAAGCACCCATTGCAATCACATACTTAGGTTCGGGCATTTGTTCGTAAAGACGCACCAACTGAGGTGCCATCTTCATTGTGATTGTACCTGCGGTAATAATCAAATCGGCTTGGCGCGGACTCGAACGGGGAATTAATCCGTAGCGGTCAAAATCAAATCGAGAGCCAATCATGGCTGCAAACTCAATAAAGCAACAAGCAGTACCAAATAGCAGAGGCCACAAGCTCGAAAGCCGTGCCCAGTTATACAAATCATCAACGGTAGTTAGGATGACATTTTCTGACAACTCCTGGGTAACAGCGGGACGCTGCACCGGGTTCAGAATACGTGATGAAGTGGAATTTCCGGTTAAATTAGCATCTAAGACCATTCCAAAGCTCCTTTACGCCATGCGTAAACTAAGGCAACTACAAGAATTGCAATAAAAATTAGCGCTTCAATAAAAGCCAAGACTCCCAAACGATGAAAAGCCACCGCCCAAGGGTACAAAAATACTGTTTCTACGTCAAAAACAACGAAAACGAGCGCAAACATGTAGTAGCGAATGTTGAACTGAATCCAGGCTCCACCTATGGGTTCTAGACCACATTCATAAGTGGTAAGTTTTTCCGGGCTGCGACCCGTGGGTCGCAAGAGCTTGGACGCTGAAAGAGCTAAGGCTGGTACTAGGCTACAGACTAAGAGGAAGCCTAGAAGGTACTCATAACCGCTAAGAACAAACACAATAATTATCTACCGCGTTGAATGGGAATAACTTTGTAACCTGACATTTACACACATTATATCGTTTTGGGATTTTTGAGTCCTAGAAAACTGATGGGTTGGGAATTTGATTCGTTTTTGGTTGTGATAGAAAAAGCCCATACCTATGTCATAATTTTTAACGTATATTTAAGATTCGCCACTCCCGCGAGGTTTCATGAGCGAACACAATGATCAAAGTGTCGAAACGAACGAAATCGAGACAAACGAAATCGAAGTTGAGACTGCAGAACTAGACCGTTACGAATGTCGTTCCTGTGGTTATGTCTATGAACCAAT
>JANNFJ010000002.1:0-13305 GCA_031379725.1 Calothrix sp. OTE_75_metabat_31 | reverse complement strand
CGATTTTAAAAAAGTATCCCAAAACCAATACCACATCGAATCATGGTAATGGATGATTTTGGCATTTTTTAATTGCTCTACACTGTACCAATCTGTAGGGATACTACTACAAATAGCAAAATTATGCGAATATGGTAACGTTCGCCAAGAAATACCCATTTTCACAACAGTCAATCCCAAAGTAACTTGGTCGTTAAAAAAGAATCCAGCATGTTGCGACGCAATCCGAGAATCGCATAGCCGAATAAAAGTTTCGAGGTAATGTTGGGCAAAATTTGTCGAACGACGATAGACAAATACACCACTATTCAAATACAAACGTATTGTTATACCTTCAGGTTCGCTTTTAATCCAAGGTATATTTTCACTATCAATACCTAAGCATTGACAAATTTTTTGCCAGTAAGAATCATTAGAGTCTTCTTTACCCGTACTGGCAATATTTAATTTATCCGAAGGGCAAGCAATAAAATGATAATTATCATCAAAAATAAATTGGTCGGGTTCACTAACAATGAGTAAATCGCTATCAAGCCAGCCAATATATTCAGTTTTAGTTAACTCTTCGACCGCATTTAAAGCCAAAAGTTTATTCAAAAATTTATTCCAAGAATACTTACTTGGTTTGTGAAAACGAATATATTCCACTTGGAATTTATCAAAAATTTGCCGCGTCTGCACAGAAATGGGGGCACCAAAACGCGGAGTAACAGCATATACAGGGGAAGAAGCAAATTTTCCTCCCCATCGGCGCAAGCTTTCAATCATCCGTATGGTTTGCGTTTCCAGCGAGCCAGATTCAACACAACAGACAAAAGTAATTTGAGAATTATTTTTCATTTTTTATATTCACAAAAATATTATACAAAATAAACTCGCTGCAAAGAAAAATTGCATAAACCATCGTAAAAAAACAAGTTCACGGTATAGGATGAAGTGGGCAATACATTTTGAGTAATGAGGTAGTACTTATATTTTATTTATTTTTAAGTAAAAAATAATACTTATTTGGCACGGTAGGACAAATTAGACTCTAAATTTAGATGTTACATGATGATGATGAATTATGGAAGCAAGTTAAAAATTACCAAAATTAGGATATTTACATTCAATACAGCCTAGATAATAGTTTTGCCGCAAAAGGGTATTTTTGCGAATATAAAAAATAAGTCTGAAGATGAAAAAAACTATATCTTAGGTATGATTTAATTGAGTTGTAAATTTGAAATGTAGCAGGACTATATGGTTTAATTATTGCTGCTCGTAGGAATGTAATCATTAGATTCAAAATATACTTGGACTCAAACTATCAGAGATTAGAAAATATGGTCATGGCAGGAGGACAGACATGCAGCCAATTGGTGTGGTTGTAATTGGACGGAACGAAGGAAATCGCTTGCATCAGTGTTTGTTATCAGTAATATCAGAGAATGTAATAGTAGTTTACGTCGATTCCGGTTCTACCGATGGAAGTGTGGCATTAGCGTTAGAGATGAATGTTCATGTCATCGAACTTGATTTAGTAATTCCATTTACAGCCGCACGTGCCCGAAATGCAGGTTGTGAGTATCTTGTCAAACTTATGCCCAATCTTGAATATGTCCAATTTGTTGATGGCGATTGTCAAGTCGTCCAAGGTTGGTTAGATGCCGTAAATATCTTAGCTGCACATCCCGATGTGGCAGTTGTTTGCGGTCGGCGACGCGAACAATTTCCCGCAAACTCGATTTACAATCGTTTGTGCGACATGGAATGGAATACACCAGTTGGAGAAACCCTTTCTTGTGGTGGAGATGCGCTGATGCGTGTTAGTGCAATCATTGCAGTAGGTGGTTTTAGGTCAATGCTGATTGCTGGTGAAGAACCGGAATTGTGCTTGCGATTGCGGCAAGCAGGAAATCGAATTTTGCGGATTGATTCGGAGATGACTCTACATGACGCGCAAATCACCAATTTTGGACAATGGTGGAAGCGATCGCTTCGTGCTGGTTATGCCTACGCACAAGGTTCGTGGTTGCATAGTAGCAGTTTAGAGCGTTACTGGGTTAAAGACAGTCGCAGTATTTGGTTTTGGGGTTTGGGATTACCAGTACTAGCTGTTGCCACTTCCTTGTTAACTTTGGGTTCTAGCATTTTATTGCTCGTTGTTGCTTATATTTGGTTGGGTTTTAAAGTCTATAAATATTGTTTGGGACGTGGACTTACATCAGAAGATGCTGCACTCTATTCGCTATACTGCGTACTATCTAAATTCCCCCAAGTCCAAGGTCAAATCCAATTTCACCTGTTGCGGTTACTTAAAAAGCAATCAAGCTTAGTCGAATACAAAATTTAGGGCTGTAGGGGCAAGGAGATGGGGCGGGAAGATCCCGCCCCTACGGCTTCATCAAAACTTTAAAAAATTACCCTGTATTAAATGGATTTTGTCACCAAAAAAATATTATTGTCAGAAGTTAGGATTGCAAAAAATATAGTGTATCAATACTCTCATCCACATACTTAAAATCAAACACTTTCATATCGAGCGCAAGAGTTTCCTTTACAAATCAAACCTGGTCGTACCCATAGGCTACCCCATACGGGAAAAAGGTCAAAATGAAAATTGCGTATCTGGTCAATAAATATCCGAAAGTAAGCCATAGCTTTATCCGACGTGAAATTTACGCGCTGGAAGCTGGCGGTTTGCCAGTAGAACGCTTCTCAATTCGTTCTTGTGAATCAGAATTGGTTGACCCCCAAGATAAACTCGAATTCAAGAAAACCCAAGTACTATTGGATGCAGGAGTTTTTGGATTACTAGTAAGCTTATTGAGTTTTGCCTTTGTCAAACCGATTTCTTTCTTGAAGGGTTTGCGATTAGCGTTCTTAATCAGTTGGAGTTCAGACCGTTCTATTTTGCATCACATCATTTATCTAGCAGAAGCTTGTTTTTTGCAACGCCGGCTAGAACTCGCCCATATTTCGCACCTCCACGCGCATTTTGGGACAAACTCAACTACTGTGGCAATGTTGTGCAACGCTATGGATGGGCCGAGTTATAGCTTTACCGTTCACGGCCCCGAAGAATTTGACCGTGCAGACAATATCGCTTTGACCGAGAAGATAAATCGTGCCAAATTTGTGGTAGCAATTTGTTCGTTTGGAAAAAGTCAATTGTACCGCTGGTGCGATTACCAGCAGTGGCACAAAATTCACGTTGTCCACTGTGGAGTCGATGAGGAGTACTTCAAACAACCAGAGACACTGATCTTGGATCTTCCGAACTTAGTCTGTGTCGGTAGGTTATGCGAACAAAAAGGACAAATTTTGCTCCTACAAGCGATAAAGCAACTCAAAAGCGAAGGGTTGCCCATCGAGGTGACACTTGTTGGAGATGGGCCCATGCGATCGCAACTTGAAGCACTTATCTGCGAATATGGTTTGCATTCCCAAGTCAAAATCACAGGTTGGGCAAGCGGTATTCAAGTTCAAAACTATATTACCAATGCCCGCGCCCTAATTTTACCCAGTTTTGCCGAAGGACTACCCGTAGTACTGATGGAAGCATTCGCACTAAAGCGACCTGTAATAAGTACTTACATCGCTGGCATACCTGAACTTGTCCAGTCCGATGTTAACGGCTGGCTTATCCCCGCAGGGTCTATCGAAGCTTTAACTACTGCAATCCGTAACGTGTTACAAATGTCACCTCAAACATTAACAAAAATGGGCAGCGCTGGAACCCTACATGTAACCCAGCAGCACAATGTCGCACAAGAAGCCCAAAAACTAGCAACTTTGTTGAATCTCCCCTAATTCATGAAAAAACTCGCCATTCGCGGTGCTGTATGGACAATTGTTGGTTACGGTGCCAGCCAAATTGTCCGGTTTGGGACTAATTTAATCCTAACCCGCTTGCTAGTTCCCGAATACTTCGGTCTGATGAGTGTTGTGAACACGCTTTTGACTGGTCTAGAATTATTCTCTGACCTTGGCATCGGTCAAAGCATTATTCAAAATAAAAACGGTGAAGAATCGGAATTTATCAACACCGCTTGGACATTGCAAATCATTCGTGGGTTCTTAATTTGGCTGATTTGCCTAGCAATTACTTTTCCAGCAGCCAAATTTTACCAAGAACCGCGAATGTTATGGCTTGTACCCATCATGGGGATAGCATCGATTATTCTGGGGTTTGCTTCACCATCTCCTTTCATACTCAACCGTCGGATGGCACTAGATAGAGTCATTATTTTTGACTTTATCGTTCAAGTACTTTCACTAGTAGTATTAATTGCCTTGGCTTACTGGTTTCGTAGTCTTTGGGCATTTGCGATTGGGGGGTTGATTGGAGCAACAATTCGGACAATAGGCAGTTATATGTTGATTCCGGAAAAAAGACCTAAATTCGCTTGGAATCGAGAAGCGCTCGAGGAACTTCTATCCTTTGGTAGATGGATGTTTATTGCAACTGCGCTTATGTTTCTTGCAGAGCAAGCCGACCGACTGATTTTGGGAAAATTACTGTCTTTTGGATTAGTCGGAGTTTATACGATTGCCGCTACACTAGCGAATATGCCACGTGAAGTCATCAAAAGTCTGAGTTATCGAGTAATTTTTCCCACTATCTCGAAGCAAACTGACTTACCTAGAGAAACCTTGCGAGCGAAAATCTTGCACCAACGTCGGTTAATCATATTCGCATTCGCCATATTTTTAGCAGCGCTTGTGAATACCGGCGATTTGCTGATTGGGAAGCTTTACGACCAGCGGTATACCCAAGCAATTTGGATGATGCCTATTCTTAGCTGCGGTATTTGGTTTTCAGTTTTATTTTATACTACAAGTCCAGCGTTACTAGCATTAGGAAAACCGTTATATGCAGCTCAGAGTAATGGATTAAGATTTTTAATGATTAGTGTGGGAATGCCTTTGATGTATTCGCTTCAAGGTACTTTAGGGGTAATCATTGTCATCGCGCTAAGTGATTTCCCATTGTATCTTGCTAATTTATACGGATTGTGGCGAGAAGAGCTGTTTTGCTTTGTGCAAGATATTCAAGGAACAGCTTTGTTTGTGGGAATGCTAATGTTCTTCCTTTTGATTCGCAATCATTTAGGATTTGGAACCCCATTTCAAATATTTTTAAATTAAGGGGAGTGTCGGGTGCGGGGTGCGGGGTGTAAGGAGAAAGAGAGAAAAGAGGCAAACAAGCAATATTTTTCCGCCTTTCTTCCCTCATTCCCTCCTCTGTTCCCCCACATCCTCTTCCTCCCCCTACACCCTACACCCCTATTAATTATGAAAAGTGCAACATTGTGGAAATTTCAGTACTCCCATTGGGATAAAGTCGAAAATGAAGCGATTCCTGGCTACACAATTTTATTGCCCGTTCCAGGTGATTTACCTGTATTTCTGAAAATTGCTTTAGAAATTTGTTCGACTCAAAAACCTGATGGTTTGGTTGAAACTCTCGTACTCCCCGACCAATTTGTTCCGGGTTTTGCAGAATTACTTCAGTATTGGAGTCAGAACTATTTCAATAGTCCAATTCGTTTAATTAATCCTAAACCGTTAGAACAGTTAATTTCGCGTTACCAAAATAATCCTCATAATAACCACTGGCTGCAACTAATTCGTGGAGTCAATGCAACCCGCACTACACATGCACTTTTGCATGATGCCGATTTATTCATTACCGAAGATGGATTCATGAAAACCCATTATCAGTCCTGTGCTGAGGAAGATTTAGCTTGCTTGGGTGTCAGTCCAGTCTGGGATAGTTGGTATAAAGAGCAAGGACTAAATCACCTGACTGCGACATGGGAAATGATGTTGAATGCAGAATGGGCAAGGAATTTTAAACCTTGGGAACATCGCGGTCATGATGGTGAAATTGCTGGTCAGGTAAAGACTTTTGATACAACCCTCTTACCTCAATGTAAGACAGCACAAGAACGCATCAGCTATCACCAAAAAGAATGGGGATTTATTCACTTCAATTACGTTATCTGTACTTATCGCTGGTTTCAAAAAAGTAAGGGCGCTTATGAAGATGAGCATTTTCGGATTCTGTTGATTCGATTGTTAATTGACGCATTCGACAAGTCAGGATGGTCGTATGAGGTTCCGTCCCTTTCTGAATTAGTGAAGGGAATTACCGACGCATCGAATCGTGTTACCTATATACAGGGTGCAACGCAACAACATTATGGGGAATTTCGCGCTAAATTGCAAACGTTGCTCGATAGTAAACTTCTAAACGAGGAGAAAATTTCCACAATTAGCGATCGCATAAGTCATTTCGATCGGGTATTGTGTTAATCGGAGTCGTTTTTATCGATATTAAAAGGCAATTCTTTGAAGTACCACATTGTTCTGAGTCGTGCATTTGACCTCGAAACCATTGATTTAGATGCTCAGGCTGGTAAACGTCCATGTCATGTGATGTGGAAAGCTAGTCAAATCCTAAATGCCGAAATTCATCAACCTCGTACAGAATCGATTGTACTACTTGATAAAGTCCGATACTCCCTTGGAGTCGCTATGCGAACGCCTATTATTGGCAGTTCCGAACATTGGGCATTAGCAAGCAAATTATCGCGGCAGCTGACAGAGAATGATGTGGTATTTTGTACAGGAGAAGATGTCGGTATTCCGATTGCAGCACTATGCGGCAAAAAACCAAATCGTCCCAAAATTGCTGTATTTATTCACAATATCAACCGATTGCGCGGAAAATTGGCATTAAAGCTATTTCAAATCAGCGACAAAATTGATTTGTTTATAACTTACACTCCTACTTCGGCAGAATTTCTCCGTCATTATTTACGTTTACCAGAAAACCGCATCAGCTTATTTGTCGAACAGCCCACAGACGTATCTTTTTTTACACCAAGCTCTGTTTCTCCTAATAAAACTCGGCGACTCATTGCCAGTGCAGGCTTGGAACAGCGCGATTATTGCACTCTTGCAGATGCGGCAAAAGACTTAGATGTAGATGTCAAAATTTGTGCAACTTCCCCGAATGCAAAATCATCCTCACGAGCATTTCCCCAAGTACTACCTGCTAACATGGAATGTCGTTTCTACGAATGGCAAGATTTAGTACAGCTTTACCGAGATGCGGATATTGTCGCTGTCCCTTTATTCGAGAATAATTATCAAGCCGGATTGAGTACGCTATTTGAAGCATTAGCATGTCGTCGTCCGGTGATAATTACTAAATCTTCGGGAATTATTGAGGAACTGATCGAAGCAGGTGCTGTTACAGGTGTAAATCAAGGTGATGTCAACGAAATGGAAAGAGCGATAGTTGCATTATTAGACAACCCCCTAAAGGCACAGATGCAAGCACAACGCGGTTATGAATTGGTGATTGAGCGGTATAATCACCATATATATATAGATAAATTTGTTCAAAAAATTAGCTCATTGCAAAACTATCTTAATATTAAATAAACTTCGACTAACGTAGGTTGGGTGTAACGTAGTGAAACCCAACATTATTGTTGGGTTACGCTACCGCTCCACCCAACCTACCAATCTTATTTATTTTATTTTTTCATGAAATATTGGCATTGTAAACAAACCCCAAGCTAAACCCGTAATTAACCCGAATGGGGTGACAAGATAATTATTAAAATCCCACCAACCTAAAACTTGTGCAGCTAACTCTACAGGATAAGCCATCATAAATATAGCTGCGATCGCAACTCCATTCCAACCATACTGACTTAACCAGTAAAATCCTTTCCCACCTGTCACCCCATAAAGAATACGTGTTAAGAATAAACCCGTAACTGTACCGTAACAACGCATACATACTGCCATAGTAAACCCAGACGCTAACACTACCCCCATATCTGGCTGCGGACAGACAATATTACCCATAAAATAGATAATATTTGCAACTACAGGCACTAGAGGCAACCCAGATGCAGCAAGGAAAGGAGCAACCACCGGACCGATTACCATCCCCGTAAGAAGAAAGTCTGCAATGATACTTACCCAGCGTATTTGTAACCCAGTCTTAAAAATTACTCCCTGCATTTCCCTTTGCGTCCTTTGTGTCCTACCCTCCAAGAAGGTGAAACACCTATGTGGTTTGTTACTCTTCTTAATATATTTTACTAGAGACGCGATATATCGCGTCTCTACATTATTATTTACCTTCGTATGGGTTTGATAATATGGAGAGAGTTAACCACGGAGGACGCAACAGGACACAGAGTTTAATGCGGTTTGGGAGAGTTTTTTGGTGAGTCCTTGTAAAAAAGGTCAGGCAGGATGCCTAACCTACAGGATTTATTCTTTAACCAGCTTTGCCAACGTAAGGACTTGTAAGCTTATCTAATTGAGAAGTCAACAAACTCAAAAATAATCCTACGTCAGTAACTACACCAACCGACTCAATCGAACCTCTGTCACTCAACTTCGTCACCACCGCAGGATTGATATCCACACAAACCATCTTCACCCCTGCAGGTGTCATATTCCCCACACCAATCGAGTGCAACATCGAAGACAGCATCAAAATCATTTCCGCACCCTGAATATGGTGTGCGTAATCGACTTGTGCTTTAATCAAATCCATCTGGGTATCAGGTAAAGGCCCGTCATCACGAATCGAACCAGCTAAACTAAACGGAATTTTATTTTTGATGCATTCGTACATAACACCACTCTTAATCACCCCTGCTTCCACCGCTTTGGCAATGCTACCGTAACGACGAACCATATTAATTACCTTGAGGTGATGTCGGTGTCCTCCCCTAACGGCAACACCCCGCTTCATATCTACACCCAACGATGTACCTAACATCGATTGTTCCATATCGTGGACTGCGATCGCATTCCCTCCCAACAATGCCTGTACATATCCCTCACGTACTAACCGTGATAAATGCTCACCACCACCAGTATGTATAACAACTGGTCCTGCCGTGACAACAACTTTACCACCAGCATCGCGGATTTTACGTAATTCCCAGGCAACTTGTTCGACGATTAATTCAACTCGGCGCTCGCTGGAAACACCGGATGACATAAAGCTGAACTCTTCATTGCGCTTCTCCCGCGATTCAGTTTTGCGAACAGTGCGGATACCAAATACATCCACAACAACCTTATCATTAAGTTCTAAGTCGCGTAATAATTTACACTTCGCAACCAATCCTTGAGGAGTTTGGGTAATGGCAATTGCCCCATCCATCCGCTGATTTTGTACCTGTACCCACTCCCCTTTGATTCGCACTTCGGTGGGGTAAATCGTCGATACATAAAAGTCGTCGGGTGCAACCCCATTTTGAATAACTGGTTCCAACTTCGCATCACGTTCATTTTGGGGTAAATCGACCGCACCCAAATCGATGAGATAGGAAATAATGCTTTCCATAACTTCGTGGGATGGTGCTGTCACCTTCACTTGTGCAGCGGACGTACTTTGTCGCTGTTCCCCCAAGTTGAAGTTGAGAACTTGGAAACTACCACCATTATCTATAATTAAGTCCAAAGCTCGATTTATTAAACCCGAATCGAGTAAATGTCCTTCTAAGCTGATAATGCGACTTTCAACAGGTGAAAGAGCGTGAACATCGTCCATTACAGGTTCGGTAACACGCAACGTCAAGCACTTTGCTGCACCACCGGCTTTGAGAAACTCGGTTAATGGGGTTTCCTGAACTTGGAAACCAACTTCACCCAATCGTGCTTTTAAATTGTCGGATGCTTTATTCATCACGACAACATTCTCGATATTAACCGTATTGCAGGCAAAGTTTACCGCATCAGCTTCGGCGATCGCAATCCGTTTTTCGGATGATACACGCATTTCAATCAAGCGATTCGAGTAAGCATCGAATGCACCTGGATAATACAGCAAATAACCGTTTGCGAGGGGACAAAAACAAGTATCGAGGTGATAAAATCTTTCATCAATCAGTCGCAACGACAACACCTCGATATCCAACCACTTCGCTAAATAGGGGTGCGAATCTAACTCCGACCGGAACCCATATCCGGCCCACAACCATCTTCCTTCCCGATCGAGAAGTGCATCTCCTGCACCTTCAAACGGTAAATCTTTGGGAAGTTCGTAGACATTGTAGCCATTTTCTTCAAACCATGCTTTAAAAAATGGTTCTTCACCTTGCCGTTCTTTATGTAAAAAGCGACTGAGAACAACGTTATCACCAAGTACTAACCCCGCATTAGCAGTAAATACCATATCGGGTACACCTTTTTGCGGTGTTACCAAATCAACAGTTGCCTGGGACTTCAAAACCTGATATAATCCGCGCCATTGTTCGACAGCGCGATCGCGTGATGACTTGTGAATATTCCCTTCCATCCAAGGGTTAATCACATAGTCCACATCATAGTGGTCGGGGGCACACATCAAAATACGAATCGACATAAATTTAAGGGAGTAGGGAGTAGGGAGTAGGGGGAAGATAAGAATTAGGCTTTTTTTGCTATGTATAGCTATTGGGTGATTTTACTCTACACAAACATTTTATTTTACTTCTTTTTTTGGGAGCATCCCGTTTTTATAAGTTTGTGGCGTATAGTGCGTAGGCTTGCGCCAGCCCGCATACTATATTAAGCGAGCAAGATGCAAGCCCGAAGGGCTGGCGCAAGCCTACGCACTACTCCCTTTTTTCCCTTTTCACCTTACTCCCTACTCCCTTACCCCTTATCTAAGTTCAAAGCTTCATCTACTGCGGCTTTTTCCTTTGCTCGTTGTGCGAATGGTTTTAACTGGGTAGTGGAACAGTCTGTTAAAATGCTCAAATTCTCCAAACTCATACCACGCATCAACATTTCCACTCGCCAAGTTTGCTGTGCTTGAATAATGTATGGTGGTTGTGCAAGGGGTGTCAAAATTCCTTGGGTCCAGTTTTGCCAGCACTGTTGAATATCGGTTTTCGTAAACATTGCAGTTTGATTATCTTTACGACTTCGGAGCCATTTGGTTAGGGGATTATTCGTATAAGAACCGTAACGTTTACCCATTATCCACTGATTCACGGGTACTTGGCGAATCGCTTCTGGTGTGACAATTTGGAGAATATGCTGATTTTCGTCGCAGATTTGGTGAATTCTCTGCAAAAGAGCTATTTCCTCAACGGATAAACCCGATGCGAATAATACATAAGCTAAGGCAAAATCTTCCAATCCCGATTTTCTGGCTTTTTGGAGGATTTGATGTACTAAATTTGCAGGTAAATCAACTAGCTTATTGACAGTAGCACTTGCATTGTCTTCATGGAAACTGGTATCAATGTTCGCCAATTGTGACGAATATTCAGTAAATTCCGCTGATATAACTGTTTGTGAAATAGCCCCATTCAAAAACAACTCAACCAAATTATCCAGAAAATCATCCTTATCTTCCCAAAGTTCGTGAAATTCGCTGGTAAATTCGATAATGGCATATCCCAAAATCATCCCATTCAAAAAACTTGCTAACTTTTCTGGGGATATATGGGTATTCAATTGTCCTTGTGCGATCGCAGTTGCTAAATAATCTGCCACATAGCGATTTGCTTCGTTTAATCCTTTTCCCAAAGCACGACGATTTTCGATTGGATACTGTTCAGATTCACCGACTACAGACCGAATAAACTCTGGTACTTGTTCTAAACTATGCAAGCAGTTAGTTGCATAGTCCTTGAGTGTTTCGCGGATACTATGGGTAGGAATTACCCGCTCCACAAGGGATTTACCCAAGTTATTGAAAACTGTGGACTCTTCCAACACTGCCAGTAGAAGTCCGTACTTGTTGCCGAAATTGCGAAACAAAGTTACTTCATTGACTTCTGCCAACTCCGCAATTTGTCGGGTTGTGGTGGTGCTAACTCCTTGGGTAATAAATAATTGTAATGCTGATTGAATTAGACGTTGACGAGTTGAAGTAGACATAAAAATAGGGGAAGAGGGGGAAGAGGGAGGGGGGGAAGGTGTTGATAGTTCCCAAGCAGATGAGGTACATATGTAGGGGCGCAAGGCCTTGCGCCCCTACTTTGGTGTAAAATTGCCATACCTCATGAGACTGGTAAACCCTATAAACCTTTTCCCTTTAATCTTGAGGACTTTATTTAAATATTGCAAGCGGTACTTGCAGAAACTGGAGATAGCTGTTAGTCTTATAAATGTAAGCGACACTTGCTTCGCTCTACTGTAGCTCAAAAATTGCATCGCGTCTCGACAGGCTCAAGTAGACCAAAGCAGAAACATTATAATTTACCAACAGGAATTTTTATGACTGCAAAAACTTTCCCGACTGCCGTAGAAGGTGGAAAACCTGGAGCGTTGAGTTGGACGTATGTAATATTTATGGGCATTTTCCACAGTTTGACGCTATTTGTAGCACCGTTCTTTTTTTCCTGGCCAGCGTTATTTGTAGCGGTGTTTCTGCACTGGTTATTTGGTAGTGTTGGTATTTGCTTGGGGTATCATCGATTATTGAGTCATAAAAGCTTCCAAGTACCGAAGTTTGTGGAATATGCGATCGCAATACTAGGAGCAATGGCATTACAAGGTGGGCCAATATTCTGGGTCAGCGCACACCGTCAGCATCACGCTTATACTGAAGATGTTGATAAAGACCCCTATTCGGCAAAGCGTGGATTTTGGTGGAGTCACGTATTATGGCTTTTTTACCCACGTCCAGAATTCTTTGATTACGATGTTTATAACAAGTACGCACCCGATTTAGCACGACAACCTTTCTATCGCTGGTTAAATCGTCGGTTCTTATTATTGCAAATTCCTCTAGGGTTATTATTATTCGCTTTGGGTGGTTGGTCGTTTGTAATTTACGGGATTTTCGTCCGGTCTGTATTTCTGTGGCACTCCACCTGGTTCGTAAATTCAGCGACACACATGTGGGGATATCGTAACTTTGACGCAGAAGACAATGCACGTAACCTATGGTGGGTATCGATTATAACTTACGGCGAAGGCTGGCACAACAACCACCACACCTATCCTCACCATGCTAAAGCAGGTATTCGTTGGTGGGAAATCGATGTCACCTGGTGGAGTATCAAAGCATTACAGACATTGGGTTTAGCGACAGTTAAGGAGTAGGTAACTCTACTTGGAGATTTTAGATAGTCGAGGGGGCTAGAAACCCGGTATCTTAGAAATACCGGGTTTCTAATTTCCCCTATTTCTTGCAGGATACTGTTGGCGAATTCAAAGGGGGTTTTACCAGCGATCGCAAAAACGAAAATTAGTATTACTATGAAGCAGTTGGAGCAAGTTGAGCAAAGCGAGAAACGCGAGTTTGACTACGTGGTACACCCTGCCACCAATCCC
>JANNFJ010000019.1:0-1989 GCA_031379725.1 Calothrix sp. OTE_75_metabat_31 | reverse complement strand
CAAAAACGTGCAGATGGCATTTATAGTGGGGAAGTTCTCTAAATGATTATCCAAGCTAGGGATGCAGAAAGCGGAATTACATTGACTGAAGATGAGGTACTAGGACATCTCGGTGTTTTCTATTTTGCCGGACATGACACTAGTGCTAATGCCTTAACTTGGACTTTGTTCTTACTTTCACAACACCCCCAAGTCGCTGCCGATTTACTCGATGAACTTGATAGTACCCTCCATGAATCCGCACCGACCGTCGAACAACTACAGCAGCTACCTCTATTGGAACGTGTAATTAAAGAAAGTATGCGCGTACTACCATCCGTACCTTGGAATGGACGTGTAACTTCGCAGGATACTTCGTTAGTTGGTTACGATTTACCTGTGGGAACGGAAGTATTTGTGAGTATTTATCAAACCCATCATATGCTTGAAGTATATTCCGAACCTGAGCGATTTAACCCCCAACGTTGGGAAAAAATTCAACCAACAATGTTTGAATATAACCCTTTTAGTGCGGGGTCGCGTGTTTGTATCGGTGCTGGTTTTGCGATGATGGAAATCAAGATTATTTTAGCAATGCTATTGATGCGCTACCGTTTCCAATTGTTTGGGCAACAACAAATTGAGGCTAAAGGGTTGGTGGTTATGTCTCCTCAAAACGGAATGCCAATGCGAGTTTGTAAACAAGACCGCGAATTTAAGCAAGGTATAGGGGGTGTAACCGGAAATATCCAGACAATGGTGAATTTACCGAAATGATTGGTTTTACGTTGATTTGCACAGAAATCTTCTCAAGAGGTACAATCGTATTACTCCCCACATTGTGTAATCGATCGGTAAGGTAGAGGAATATGTCACACTACTGCTTAAAAACAATCAAATCTTTTGGATTTACCCCAAAAATGATTGACCAATATTTAGGCGAACCGAAAATTGTCAACAATCCTCATTATAAGAGCGCTGCACCAATGAAACTGTGGGAGCGGGATTTAGTTGATAAAATGCGTGAGCGTTATCAAAGCGAGTTAGAGTTAAATTTGGCGAAACGCTAAAAGCTTGCAATCAAGGGAAAAGAGAAAGTCTGCAAAGCGCTCTCTACTAGGGTTTTACCTGGAAAATTATAGCTATAACCTTGACGAATATAGTGCCTGTCATCTCGTAGAAGTGGCATTTAAAACTGGTGCGATCGCAATATCAGTATTCAAGTATTACGATTTAACGATTAACTTGGTAGCCGGATATTTGGCAGATGAGGAAGAAATACGTATCCAAAAAGAGTATGCCGCTGATGAAAGCGTTTATACAAAAGTTTACAGTCACGTCAGAAATGCGTTAAAGGCATCCGAATCAGTGTTGGAGACTATTAAATGTATCCAAAATATTATCGCCGATTGGGAACGCGAAGAACAAGAACAAGCTGAAAAAGAAAAAATTGAGCGTGCGCGTACAAAGCTTATACAGCAAGCTTTTTTCGATTATGTACAAGACAACTTTGATACCTTTCTAGTTCATGCACATATAAACCCTAACGCTATCCAAGAATCTAAGATTAATACTTCAAAAAATAAGAAAAATAAGCAGTTAAAACGCAATATCAAATACGTGTGGTCGCGTATTCAAAATTACGCTCGTAGCCAAAATACTGACTTTGCGAATAGTCCCACGATTCCAAATTGCGGTCAGTTTTATCAACAAATTTTGCTTTATGTCAATAAAGTATTGCAAGAAAAGCAGGGAATTATTCGTTAATATAGCGTTTCCCAGTTTCATCAGGTACAGCAATTTTACACCAAGGTAAGGGACCAAGTCCTTGCGCCCCTACAGACATACCTCACCTTCTTGATAACTGCTATAAACTCTTTTGTGAGAATTATCCTTTAGGGGTAAGAGTGTTCCAATAAATAAATGATCCAATCCCTTTTATCTTCAACAACATGTTTGTGTAGTTTCAAATCTCGATGTTATCTAAATAGACAAACAAAGATGCGAACT
>JANNFJ010000018.1:0-4215 GCA_031379725.1 Calothrix sp. OTE_75_metabat_31 | reverse complement strand
CGAAAACTTCCTGCAATTCCAGCAAGGTTGACGGTATTATCTAGCACCTGAATAAAAACTGGGTCGCCTTCTGCTACTGTTTGCGAGATTGGCACAGAAATTGGAACCCCAGGTGAACCGCCACGAATAACGGGCACAATGTCTCTAGCGGGAATCCCGTCATATCCTTGGGAAGTTACGGAATAGCCAGCACGTTTTTCGTAAATATCAGCGTTGCGGACAATTCCTTGGAATAAATCAGTTTTGGCAGTTGGCAGCTTAATCGTGTTTTCGCCCACGCCTTTCATCACTCCAAACCCACAAGGATAAACAACCGGGTTTGCTTGTTTGAATGCCCATATCTGAGCATTGTCAAGTGTCGCAATTTCGCCCCAGGGCAGTATTTTGTCAATTGGCAGCGTGTAATCGGTAATTGGCATTAGTTCATCGCTCCCGATTTTCTTTTATAGGCATTTTTATAGCGATCGCGCACCTTGGTCATAATCGGATCGTCTTCCGGTTTCGGGGTTCCATCGGCTCGATTCAACTGGTCAAGCAAAGCATCCGTCCGGTCAATTGCCCCTTCATCTTCCGATTTAGGCGAAGGTTTTAGCGCGTCCCAAAGTCCATCAACATAGGCTGCATCCTTCCCATCCAGCTTGATATCTGGATGCTTTGCATTTAAGTAAACACGTTTGATATCGTTCGGCGTTAACTTATAGTCAGGCTGAAACTCTTTTTTGTCTGATCGCAGCGCAGGCAGGACAACCACCCATGTATCAAGTCGTTCTTGGATATCGGTGGCGATCGCGTCCTCAGTTGGCTTGCTTGATTCAGCCGCATCTAACCGAGTTTTGATTCCGGCTAACTCGCCCTCAATCTTGGATTTGTCAGCGAAGACCGCATCCTTCTCGCTAGTGAGACTATCAATCCGCGTATTTACATTTGAGATTGCGATCGCCAGTTCCGCGTCTTCAATTTCAAACTCCTTCCCATCAAGCTTTACTTTCAAATTTGAACCTCCTTTTGTTGTCCGGGAGGGAGAATTTTTATCCCCCTCTAATTCCAAATTGCTATTGGTTTGTTTGGAAACTTCACCGACGAAGAAAAACTGTGTTTCAGCCCCAGCTATATCGTCTTGGCTATCCGTCCGCAGCGCGATCGCCTGCCCTCCCCTTCCTTCCCCAGGTGAAAGCAGCGCTAAATGGTCATATCTACGCCCTATTTGATAAAACAAATCATCCTGTCTTTCTAGTCCTTCGATTGAGTAACCGGGGCTAACCTCTGCCATAAAACCAGAGGTGATCGCATCATTAATAATCCGTACACCTCGGATGTCATCAACGACAACGGGCATAATCAACTGGTCATCTTCTCGAAGAAATGTATCAAAGGTATGTCCGACTAACAGCCCTTCTTTGTTGTTGTCGTATCGCCCAGATTTTGGATGTCCTAGCACCAATGGGATAGCACGGGCACTTAGTAACGAGTCATCGTTGAAAAGGTCGTCACGTCGCACCGTCTCTATCCGATTTTTCCACCCCTTCCCGTCCCAGTGGTAGTACTTCAGAGGTAATCCTGCTTTTCCCAGCACAGAATGGGCTAGGTAGCGATCGCCACTTAGCTTTTCCCATGTCAACCTTTGTCGTGCATCTAAACGTAACGGCATCTATATATACAGCACAATCTAAAACCAAGATAAGACAAGCCGTTAAAGCATACCTGAAAATACAACTTTGGTTGTGGATATTTATAAATTTGTGTCGCAGGTATTATTTGTGTTTATTTCGATGTACAATATTTTGAGATGGGCACGGTGCTTGTAACACCGTTGCTTTGAACAACCCACCCAGTCACACAACGTAGAGCAAATACGCCGATGACCAATAAAGATTCTAGCAAAAACTTGGGCTTTACCCAAGAACAATATCAACAATGGGCGATAGAGTCGAAAGCAAGCCCGTTACCCAGACGTGCGATCGCATTGGGTGATAAAACAGTTGAGGTGTTTGCGTTACCTAAATTTGAGAAGCATGTAGGAAGGTATGTTTATTCGGGGACAAGCGCGGCAATTGCGGCAGAAAAAGATGAAAGCTCCTTCCGGCGTTTTTTGCGTTCAAAGTCGTCCATAGCCCTGCCGCATAAGGATTTCCCCTTGCGGCGATTTTCCGTTCAATTGTCCGATTTGCCTATTACTGGCTACTTGTCGCCAATGGTTTCTGACTACTGGCTTTACCAACTATCCAAGGGGAATTTATCTGTCGCCCCAATGTTAAGTGCGCTTAGTTCTACCTCTCTAGACCTATTAGCAGATACCGAGTTTGGAGTTGACCGTAAAGCGACTGAATATGAGCGGTTAATCCGCGATCGCCTATTCACAATAGAAGCGGTTGAATACAATCTACATTTTTACCCTGCGTACTATCACGAGCTATACCGTATTTTTCAACTGAAACCAGTCAAAAATGGTAAGCCTGGGATTTTTGCAATGGTGACTCGCAACTGTTTTTACTCCCTATTCCCAGGCAAGGCAAACGACTTGTTTGACGAGCGAAACCCTAATCGCACGTTTTACAATCATCAGTTCTTGAGTAACGACGGGGACAAAATTTTCTGCCAAATAATGAACTCGTTTTTGACTTTCCTGCGTGGGTGCAGCCCCGGTACTTGGGATAGTTTCTTGGTGCAATACGGGAACGTGTACGGCGAAGGGTATCAATTAAACCTGGATCTTGACTAAAACAATTCTCCCTATCACTCCAAGACGGATAACCTAAATTATCCGTCTTTTTTTGTGCCAATCAAAATCATTATTTTCAATGTCACAGTTTTTGCGTTCAAAGCTTCTGATAGCTTTGCCGCGCAAGGGTTTTGAATGTCACACTTTTTCCGTAGAAAATTCGGTTTTCTTCATTATTCGCGGGGTTCTTCAGATCGCTTGCTGTCAAAGTCCCGCGATACTAGCCCTAACGAAGCAACCCCACCAACTTGAATGTATTTGCATATATTTACAAGTTCTGTCTTAAATCCTGCCGGGAACATTGCGATATACCCACTTGCCGCAGTGATGCACCCGACAGTAGTTGTCTTCCAATTTTTTTCTAATGCCGATCGCCAGTTCATAGTTTGTTGATTCTGTGTTAGTGAAATGATACTATTATTTTTAGCGGAACTTTCATTGCTTGCACCAACCACCAGTCAAAATTCGTTATTAACAATTTCCTTGCATTGCGGCGTACAATGCAAGGAAATTTTGTTTACGTACTAGAACATCCGTGCTGGTTATGATACTTTTAGATTGGCTTATGTCAAAAAAATACAAACCGCTCAAGCAAGAAATCAACGAGTTGAAGGAGTACATCATGGCAACCTTTCCAGAATTATTAAAAGCGATTGAAACCAACGGAACTGCGATCGCGCAGGTCTTAAACGCAGTCACCGAAGAATCTGAACAAATTAAGCAAGCTCTAGAAGATGCTGCGGCAGGGGCAGCTAGTTCGGAACAGATACAAAGCGCGATCTCGGCTTTAGGTCTTCAAACTGAGCAAATTGGTAAAGCTAAAGACGCGGTACAACAGTTAATCCCAACAGTTAAGTCTCCTTCTTCCCCAACCGAACCAACCGCCCCAATCCCACAACCTACCACACCACCAACCAGCCCAGACCAAATCAAGATTACCCCTAATACTCCTGACACCGGATTACCTGGAACAGTTAACATTGATACCAGCGCCAATTAATAGATAATCATTCCTTGTGGTTCAAATTACAGGTAGGCTAAACGGCAGTATAGCGGGAATAATTAGGGCAACGCCCGATCACCCTTTTGTAGATTCATCTACGAATCCACCAACATTGGTCGTTGCCTTTTACGAAGCTGCTATAACGAACTCTTCATTTACTATCACCCTTCCCCAAACACAGACATTACAAAACGGGGAAGGGATTACTTATAAATGGGAATTATTCCAGACACAATCGACTACTACTTACTATTTACTCGATGGAACTGCTTACAACGGGCCAGTCCATCAATGGGCAACCGATTCTAAATGGTACACCGGGTCAAGTCACGACACAACTTCTCGATTGCTTGATCGCGTAGTTGCCAACCAAAACATACCGATACAAGATGCATTCCATGCAATTGCACCCGACAGCGCAACTCTCGTCCCCTTTACCTCGTTGATTGGTATTCCGTCTCAATTCCCGTGGTTTGATATTGGATTGTCAAGG
>JANNFJ010000015.1:0-2333 GCA_031379725.1 Calothrix sp. OTE_75_metabat_31 | reverse complement strand
AATATCGTGCCAATCGGTATCTACACAAACTATCCTAGCTTGATGTTCGGGAAGTTTTTCAACTAAATGCTGTTGTGTTAATAATATTGAAATTTGAGAATCTGATAGCATAAAAGCTAAACGCTCTTTAGGATAGGCAATATCTAAAGGCACATAAGCTCCACCAGCTTTGAGAATCCCTAATATTCCTATCAGCATTTCTAGAGAACGTTCTACGCAAATGCCCACTAAAACCTCCGGTTTTACTCCCAATGATTGCAAATAATTAGCTAATTTATTTGCCCGTTGGTTGAGTTCTCGATAAGTAAGTTGTTGATTTACTCTTTGAGAAGTCGCACTTTGCGGGTCTACAAATACCACTGCGATCGCATCTGGTGTTTTCTCTGCCTGTTCCTCAAACAACTGATGAATGCACTTATCTTGGGGATAATCTGTCTGAGTTTGATTCCATTCAATTAATAATTGATGTCTTTCCTGTTCTGTAACAGGGGCTGTAAAACCCTGCAAGAAACCATACCCGGATTGCTCAGGATTTGCATAAGACTCTGGAAAAGTATCTTCTATATTTTTCATAAGTATATTTTTCAAGACTAATAATAAGTATTATCACTTAGATCAACTAAGTATATTTTTTTATAATTAGAGTATAACAAAAATATTTGAAAAGTATAAAAAATCCCCTATCAAATCTAAGTTTAATAAGGAATTTTTTAGTTAAGGAAATTAATCCGCCCGAAACCATTGTAGAGACTTTACATATAGCAATCCCCAGCCAGGTGAGGTACATATGTAGGGGCGCAAGGCCTTGCGCCCCTACGTTGGTGTAAAATGACTGTACCTTACCCGATTGAGAAACGCTATATAGCGTCTCTACAATCATTAATGGGGCATCCTGAACCGCCGTTGTAAAATTGCTATTTCTAGCGAGTTATGCGTTACCTCCGTAGTAAACATTATCAGCAAGACCCAAGCCGTTGTTATACTTATCCAGGTTGGAATTAATTACACTACCAGCTTCTAATCCAAAGAGAACATTGGTGTTAGAACTGTAGGGACTTGGCAAGTTGGAAGCACTGGAAATACCTTGGTTCCAGAAGATATCAGCGAGGGGGCTGTTAACGCTGCTACCTGTCATACTGTTCAACGCACCATCACCCTTCTTATCGCCATTCTCGTCTGGAGTTATGGCTTGCAACCAATTGATGCCTTCGTTGATGTAGTAGCGAGCATCTTTATCAGTTGTATTGGCAGTGTCGATGGGGTTACCAGCGAGGTAATTCAACCAACTAGCAACCAAAGAGCGGCCTAGATCGTAACGCTTATCTCCGTTCGGGTGTTGGGAAGCATCAACCATCTGAAGCGCTTGAGGGCGGGAATAGAAGAGAGTATCTTCACCCGCATCGGTTTTACAATTGCGGTTGTAATCGCCGATTAGTACACCTACTTGATATTGCCCGGTAACAGGATCGAGAGCTTTTCCAGGTTGTGCAGAATTGGTGTAAGGTGCTAATAGAAGATCCCCATCAGCGAAATTTGACTGGGATTTTTGTGATGGCTCATTGCCTTGAACACCGTCCCAGAACTTCTGCCATTCGGAATTTTGCCAGAATCCGGGAGTACGTACACCAGGAGCAGATGGGAGAGTAGGAGCAGCTACAATAGTGTTACTATCAGTGGCGCTGTTGTTGCTGGTGTTGGTGTCAGTAAAGCCAGTTGGGCCTGTAATTGTGGCAGTGTTGGTCAAAGAAGCAGGTGTTGGTGCAACATATTTGAGAACATCCAGATGACGAATCTTAAACTCGTCTTCGGGAGTTGTGTCTACCGCAGAAGCTGCGATGACGATGGTGTTACCTGCATATTTACCTGCATTTACATCTGCCCAACGATCAGTTGTGAGATTGGTCTCGTTAACTTCGTTGAACCCAAAGCTGTTAAGAATGGAATCGTTTAAAGTTGTAACGGTATTGTTAAAGTTACCAATCCATACTGAGATATCACTGTCATTGATGACGTATTGCAGATAGGCACGGTCTAAAACAACAGATTCGGAGAATTGGAATAATACATAATTATCTCGCCCTCCAACGTTATCAACGCGATGAGTTCCGCTTCCATTTCCTTCAGCGCTATCAGTAACACCTAAACCACCGCTATAGCCACCTAGATAAGCATTACTCCAAGCTCCATTTGTCCCATCAACGCGGCTAAAGGCACGGGCTGTAACGCTAATACCATCCTTTGTAAAGGTGCGAGTATTTCCATCTGTTCCATCTAGGGCACTACCAGGATTGGTAGCGAGGTCAAACGTGGTAACAGTACCTGTAGAACCTGTA
>JANNFJ010001431.1:0-2698 GCA_031379725.1 Calothrix sp. OTE_75_metabat_31 | reverse complement strand
CCAACCTGGACGGGGTCGAGGGCCAACCGCTGGCCAGCGGCGAGAAATTGTATCTGGGTCTGGTGATCAGTTACCTCGATGAGAAAGTCGCCATGCTTCACCTCGATGGTCAAATCCGGCAACCTCCACGCCGATAACTCGCCGCGAATCGTGCAGGGGGTCTTGATATAAACGAATTTGGAAAAGTAAACTGCGAACACGCCACGAACGGCTAATGCCAGGAAAATGAAAACCTATATCGATGGAGTCAGGGTCAATTAACTCTCGCGTGTCCGGGTCATTTTGCCAAGGTTTTAAGTCCGATTTTGCATCTGGAAATTCACGCTTGAATAAATTGACTATCGTAGCGATGTTGCTGGCCAATTCGAGGCTAGTTCCCATTTCAGCTGCATTCACGTTCAGCAATGTCCTTTATTTACTAGACATCTATTATTGGTGCGGGCACGCTTAAGGCGATTTTACGGCAGAAAAATCGCCAAAAGGCTGATGATACTGGTGGTTCAGCTTATCAAGAGTTGTTGAATTTGGCAACTTCAAAATTTACTTTTTCTCAATAATCATTCTAAGGAAATTAGTCAGTAGTCAGTAGTCGTTAGTCCGTAATCCGTGGGGAGAAAATTTTGGAACTTTCAAAAAGCGTAGTCTAACTTTGAAAGAAATTACAAGTGCAGTTTTGGTGTTATTTGTCAAAGATGTGGGCAAATTACGAAATTTAGCAAAAAGCTTTGCTTATTAAGGATAAGAAATTACACACTCCGATCTAAAATGACACTATTAATTACTGTTAATTAGCTAACAAATCAGCTTTTTTTATGGCGCGTCAACGGAATTTTATCTCCTTAATTTTGGTATTTTTGGCAACATTCTTGATTAGCTGCGGTGGGCCAACTGTTGCAACTCCACCTCCAACCTACACGCAAGCACAACTGCAAAAGATTGATGAATATAAAACTGATATCATTGCTGTACGCGAGCGTGCCCCGGAACTTGAAAACCTAATTGCTGAAAAAGACTGGATAAAAGTTGGTAATTTTATACATGGCCCAATGGCAGAAGCTCGGTTGGACATGACTTATATTGTTGCCAATCTCTTACCTAAACAACAAGCTACTGCACGCAAAGTTTCACGGGATGTTTTTGACCATTTGGTGAAAATTGACCAAGCTGCTACTGCTGGCAATGCTTCAATCGCTTACACTAACTACCAAGCAGCCTATGCTGATTTTGATAAGTTCCTTCAATTATTGCCCGAAAAGAGCAGTACCCCTGAAGAAGCTTAGTTCGAGGGAGTAGGGAGGTAGGCAAAATAGAGGAAGTGGGAGAAATAGGGGAAAAATTAATATATTAACCAACTCTCTATTCCTACTCCCTACTCAATAACGGGCGGGGGAAAGAGCGCCCCTACCCCCCCACTCCCTACTTAAAATCATGAATATACTAATTATTGGATGCGGTGTTGTTGGTAGCGCTTTAGCATATGAACTAAGTCAAGTAACAGGTTTAAATATCACGGTTCTCGATAAACAACCCCCTGCACAAGCTTCAACTGGTGCCGCTTTAGGGGTTTTAATGGCGATTATTAGTCATAAAGTGAAAGGTAAAGCTTGGCGAATGCGACAAACGAGCATTGAGCTTTACGAGCAATGGGTTCCCAAATTAGAAGCTGTTTCCGGACGCAAAATACCTTTCAACAAGCAGGGGATTCTCAGCTTGTGTGCGGAAGACGAGGATTTGACTGGGTGGGAAAATTTAGCCCAAATTCGTATGAACCAAGGTTGGAATTTGCGAGTTTGGGATCAAGCAAAACTTCACCAAGCTTGTCCCCAAGTCAATATTGATAAATTTATTGGTGCTGTTTACTCTCCCCAGGATAGGCAACTCGACCCCACTACCCTAACTTTGGCTTTGGTTGATGCGGCTATATCCAACGGTGTTACTTTTAAGTTTGGTGTTGAAGTACTGGGGATAGAATCTCATCCTCTCACCGATGGGGATAGCCAAAATTTTTGTACTTCCGTTAGAACATCGCACGAAACAATCAAAGCTGATTGGGTTGTTGTTGCCGCTGGGTTAGGTTCTTCACCGTTTACTGGACAACTCAACCAAAAAGTTGATATTCGTCCCGTGTTGGGGCAAGCAATACATTTCCATGTCGGTCACGCTTTGGGAAATCCAGATTTCCAACCTGTACTCACTAGTAATGATGTGCATATTGTTCCCTGCGGTGCGGGAATTGTGCCAACTACAGATTACTGGGTCGGTGCAACAGTTGAGTTTCCCTCGACAGAGGGGAATGCTTTACCACCAGATGCCGAATTATTGGAGTCGGTGAAACAGCAAGCTATCTCTTTTTGTCCCCAATTGGCACAAGCAACCTTAGTACGTAGTTGGACAGGGTTACGTCCCCGTCCTGAAGGTCGTCCCGCACCCGTGATTGAAAAGCTATCGGGGTTTAGTAATATCCTGCTTGCTACCGGACATTATCGCAACGGCGTTTTACTCGCCCCTGCCACTGCGATCGCAATTCGTGAGATGATTGTCAGTAGTCAGTGGTCAGTGGTCAGTGGTTAGTCGTTAGTAGTTAATGGTCAGTGGTCAGTAGGAAAGACAAATAACAACTGACCACTGACAAATAACAACTGACAATTGACAAATAACAAATAACAAATTAAAAAACAGTGTCAATTGCCGAAAAAAA
>JANNFJ010001415.1:0-2315 GCA_031379725.1 Calothrix sp. OTE_75_metabat_31 | reverse complement strand
GAACTTGTTGGGGGAGATTTATGCTATCCCCAAACGTTAGAACGGGCGCTCGTTGGTGTAACTGCTGTCATTGATGCTTCTACAGCCCGTCCGACTGATTCACTCAGTATTAAACAGGTGGATTGGGATGGGAAAGTCGCATTAATCCAAGCCGCCAAAGCAGCGAATGTCGAACGTTTTATATTCTTTTCAATTTTAAATGCCGACCAATACCCCGAAGTCCCGTTGATGGAAATCAAACGATGTACGGAGTTGTATCTGGCTGAATCAGGTATAAATTATACGATATTGCGCCTTGGTGGTTTCATGCAAGGTTTAATTGGTCAATATGGAATTCCCATTTTAGAAGGGCAACCTGTTTGGGTAACGGGAGATTCTTCGCCCATAGCTTATATGGATACCTTGGATATTGCTAAATTTACAATTCGTGCTTTAAAAATTAAGGAAACTGAACAGCAAACATTTCCTTTGGTTGGCACCCGTGCTTGGAGTGCAGAAGAAATTATTGCCGTGTGCGAACGTTTGTCAGATAAATCAGCTCGTGTAACCCGGATGCCAATTGGTTTATTACGTACAGTACGTCGCAGTTTGCGATTTTTCCAATGGGGATGGAATGTTTCTGAACGGTTGGCATTTACAGAAGTTTTGGCAAGTGGTAAACCTCTAAACGCTTCGATGGATGAGACTTACCGAGTTTTTGGGTTTGACCCCAGTGAAACCACAACGTTGGAAGGCTACCTGCAAGAGTACTTCAGTCGGATTACGAAAAAACTTAAAGAACTCGACTATGAGAAAAATAGATCCAAAAATAAAAAGCAGCAGCCGAAGCGATCGCCTATGAAAAAAGCTAATACTAATAGTTAGTGGTTAGTGGTCAGTGGTTACTGGTTAGTGGTCAATGGTTAAGCTTGGAAAAATCAAGAACCAACGGACAATGGACAACGGACAAATAACCAAGGACAATGGACAACGGACAAATAACCAAGGACGCTTTTGACTACTTGGTAAAAAATGTGTAAGGATTAACAATACAGAGCATCGCCAAATTGGATATTTAAGTGTGCCGAAAGCAGGCATTATCTACAATGACGTTTAACCGATAGCGAGTCGTGTCGCTATTGAGGTTAAAGACAAGCTGACCGCTATTGGTTGGGAGGTGATTCTCACAACTGGTATCGGCGGAATGTTGGGCTATTCAACTCCCGATAGTCCTGTTTGTCATACCCCGATTGAAGGTCTTACACCCCCTGGTTTTGACTCAGATATGAAGTTTGCGCTGGTGTTAGGGGGAGATGGTACGGTACTTGCGGCATCCCGTCAAGTTGCTCCCTGCGGTATTCCGCTGTTGGCAATTAATACCGGGCACATGGGGTTTTTGACGGAAACCTATCTCAACAACCTACCCCAAGCAATGGATGATTTGGTTGCTGAAAATTACACGATTGAAGAACGAGCTATGCTCGCTATTCGGGTGTTTCGGCAAGAAAATGTTCTATGGGAAGCGCTTTGTCTTAATGAAATGGTATTGCATCGAGAACCGTTGACTTCGATGTGTCACTTTGAAATTGCCATCGGTCGTCATGCACCGGTTGATATTGCTGCGGATGGTGTAATTATTTCGACACCAACTGGTTCGACGGCATATTCTCTGAGTGCGGGTGGTCCAGTCATTGCTCCAGGTGTACCGGTGTTGCAATTAGTACCTATCTGCCCGCATTCTCTCGCATCTAGGGCTTTGGTATTTCCCGATAGCGAACCAGTTAATATTTATCCAGTCAACACTCCCCGTTTGGTGATGGTGGTGGATGGTAATGGTGGATGCTATGTTTTACCCCAAGACCGAGTGTATGTTGAGCGATCGCATTACAATGTTAAGTTCATTCGCTTGCAACCGCCTGAGTTTTTCCGCATTTTGCGTGAAAAATTAGGTTGGGGTTTACCTCATATTGCTAAACCAACTAGCGTCGAATTACCGTAAAAATATTTATAGAATGTTGGGTTCTAAGAATCTGGGTTTCTTTTACGAAACCCGGATTCTTAACTCTATGAAAAAGTTAAAACGGCTATTAGTATTTCATCACATTGATTTTGAAGAGTAAGAGTTATTACCACAGAGTACGCAGAGTACACAGAGAAAGAGAGAAGAACAGTAGTTAATGTGTGGAACGCTGTTATTAACTTGAGGTGGTTAAGTTACTGTGATTGAATTTGCGGAAATTGAGTTGCTTCTGGGTCTGGTTGAGTCGTTGATTCAACTTGGGGTGATGGGGTTACTTCTGAGGTTGGTTGAGTCGTTGATTCAATTTGGGGTGATG
>JANNFJ010001404.1:0-2609 GCA_031379725.1 Calothrix sp. OTE_75_metabat_31 | reverse complement strand
ATTGGAGATGTCTCATGTACTCAACTTATTTTCTCCGAAATTTTATGGGTTCCGCAACCTATATTAATTTGTAATTACTAACGAAATCTTGCTAATAAATCATCACGCGATAAGTTAGATAATTGTAATAACAAAGTCGCATATTCATTGGAAGATAAATCAAGAATAGGTTGGACAATTGCAGTTAATTCATCGTCCAAGTTTCCAAAGCGAACTCGCAGTAAATTTTCAATTAGAATGCGCTGTCCTTGTTGGACTCCCTGTTGGACTCCCTGTTGGACTCCTATTTGTGTAGCTTCTGCGAGACGTTGCTCGTAAATAGGTGACAATTGCATAATCAAATCCCTATCATCTTGGTCTAAATCTTGTTTAATTTCTAAAGTCGTCTTGAGATTACTTAACAAATCAATCGCTTTAGAGCGTAACGGATTGTCTTGAGGGAGTGATTGAAGTTCCTCAATCGCTTGTTGCTGAACCCTTCCTTTACCCAAAATCCTTAACCAAAGTGTTTCTTCGGTACGTGGTAATTGATGAATGGCAACAATTGCAGTTATGGTAGGGTGCGTTAGACGCAAGTCGTAACGCACCGTTATCAAAGGTTCGGTGCGTTACGCTGTCGCTAACGCACCCTACGTAGCTTTTTAAAAATCAAATAGTATTCTTATATCATCCTCGAATGCGCTGTGCATCGCTAATTACCCACTGGTTATTATTAGCATCCCAAGTTAAAGTAAATCGCACTGATGCGGGCGACTGACTGCCATTTTTGAGTTCGTAATTTAATCGTGCGTCCACAGTTGCAGTATTTTGATTTGCTTGAACGACACGAATTTGATTGATATCGACTTGTTCAACTTGTCCACCCCACCATTGAGTATAAGAAGTATAACCTTGAGGATGGAGCTTTCGATTATTTTTAAAACTGGGGGCAAGTTGATTCCAAGCGCTTGGTAAATCACCGTTGTTGATAGTTTCGTAATAATTTTGGACGAAATTTTCGGGTGATGGTTGTTCGATTGGTTTTGGGGTTATGGGTGAAGGTGTTTGCCTTGGGGTAAAAACAGGAATGTTGGGTGTTATTGCCGTGACGGGGGTTTCAATTGGTTCGGGATTGTCGGGAGTTGCTACCGATGTCGGAATTTCAATAATAGGTGTTTGGGTTCTAACGGGTGATATGGGTTCTTGGGTTTCAATGGGTGTGCGTCGAGTTCGGGAATTAATTGGAGTTCTACGTGGTTCTAGTTGTACGGGTGGTTCGGTATTTTCTTCTTGCGGTTCGAGAGGCGTTTGAGTGGGACGGGTAGAAATGGTAGTTTCGGAGGTGGGTTCTTGTGCGACTTGTTGCGATCGCATCCCCACTCCAATTGCCACCACAGCAGCAACCAAACCTGCTGCGATTAAACCACCGATTAATATCCCTTTGTTACTGCTTTGTCTAATTACTGGTTGTTGATAATTTTGGGTGTTTCCAGGATTACTTGGTTGTTGGTAATTACCCGGACTAATGGGAATGGTATTTTGTTGTGTAGGATTGCTAACTGGGTTACTGGTTGGAGGATAGCTGTAGGGTACGGTGGGAACTGTCGGGAAAGCACCTGTTTGTAATATTACTAACATTTCACTGGCAGTGGCAAAGCGATCGCGTGCTACAAACTGCACTGCCCGATCCAACACAGCCACAAAATGAGGAGTGATATTCGTAACATATTGCTGCCACAAAATCGCACCTGTTGCCGGGTCGTTAGGTATCTCTTGGGGCAATTTTCCTGTCAATAAGTAAATTGCTGTCATCCCTAAACTATAAATATCGCTGGCAAACATCGGTCTTCCCACCGATTGTTCGGTGGGCATAAATCCCGGTGTACCGATAACAATTGACCTTGTGGAATTCCCCGAAGGTGTAACGTCTGTACCGATAGTTTCTTTGACAGCACCAAAGTCAATTAATACTGGTTTGCCATCCGAGTTACGAATAATCACGTTATCGGGTTTAATATCGCGGTGAACAATACCTTTACGATGAACGTAATCGAGAACAGGTAAAATACTAACTAGGATATCTCGAACTGTGCTTTCGCTCATTGCCCCTTGCCGCACCCTTTGAGTCAACGTCTGCCCTTCGATATATTCTTGAACTAAATAAAATTGCCCATTTTCCAAAAAATAGGCATACAATCGAGGAATTTGGCTGCTGGCATCACCAAGTTCTTCTAAAATGGCTGCTTCCCGCTGAAATCGTTCTTGAACAAGTTTATAAACTTGGGGATTATGGCTAATTGGTTTGAGTTGCTTAATAACGCAGTGTCGTCGAGAAGGCATTTGCGTATCTTCCGCGAGGAAGGTTTCACCAAACCCACCGCCGCCTAAAGTTTTGATGACACGATAGCGATTATTCAGCAACATAGGGTGCGAGGGGAAGGGGTAAGGGGGAAAGGAAAAGAATAGTTTCTTCATCCTCCCATATCTAGTTTAACTAGAAGCAAAGCTTAAATTAGTGCTTAGTCCGAGAGCATCTCATGTGTATAGGAATCCGGTTTGATTTATGAATAAATACAAGTATATGTAGGGTGTGTTAGCGATAGCGTAACGCACCGCTCCGAGGCCTTGGT
>JANNFJ010001394.1:0-7688 GCA_031379725.1 Calothrix sp. OTE_75_metabat_31 | reverse complement strand
TTTTTAATCAAATCGCTAAACCGAAAACAGTCCGCAAGATTTTGTTACAAGCCTATGTCAATGCTGAGGTTGTTAACGACGAGTTAATTGATATCTTGATGTCACCTGCTAGTGACCCTGGTGCAGTGGCAGTATTTTTGGCTTTTACGGCTTATTCAAGCGGGCCTTTACCAGAGGATTTGCTGCCCCATTTACCCTGTCCGGCGATAATTTTATGGGGTGCAGCAGACCCTTGGGAACCAATCGAACTGGGGCGAGAACTTGCTAATTATCCCCAAGTGTTAAAGTTTATACCACTTGAAGGTGTTGGGCATTGCCCTCAAGATGAGGCACCGGAGGTTGTAAATCCGATTTTACAGGATTGGATTAACGAGCAGTCCTATGGGGCAAAGGGAAATTAATAAAATTTATCCTGGTGTACAAACACGGGGAGCATCCTGTTTCGGCGTGTAGTGCGAGCATCTTGCTCGCTTAATATAGTACGCGAGCAAGATGTAAGCCCTGCGGGCACGCTGCGCGAACGCACTACAAAATTATAAATCTGCCAAAACTGGATGCTCCCCAAACACGATTATTTCATTATCCGGCAGTATTGTAGGGGCACGATACCTAACTGCCCCTACGGCATATTCGGCGTTGGGGGTCTTAATCCCTCCAAAGCCAAATAAAATCCGCAAGAATTGTCGGGGATTTAGACTTCTTGAAAAGGTTTAAATTAATGACATAAGAAGTTATAAATAATTTTCCATGAATTCCATGACTATTCTTTATCGTCCCGTAGGTCAAAAAGAACTGGATTTAATTAAAGCAAGTGATTTTAATAGCTTTCCACCTCGACTTTCCTTTCAACCCATTTTTTATCCGGTGCTGAATGAAGAATATGCCGTACAGATAGCTAGAGATTGGAATACAAAAGATAAAGCTTCAGAATACGTGGGATATGTAACTCGTTTTCAAGTAAAAACAGAATTTTTACAAAAATATCCTGTACAAACCGTTGGCGGTTCACAGTATCAAGAATATTGGATATCTAGTGAGGAATTAACGGAATTTAATGCGAATATTGTTGGTAAAATCGAAATAATTGCGGAATTTCATAATTAAACTTACATTCCAGATTTGCTGCCGTAGGATGATTGAGACAGTTTGTTAATGGCAATCGACCAAGATAAATCAGTACACTTATGATATATCCTGCCCTGCACTCCTTACTGTCGTACTTTACTAATGTCTCAACAATCTCAAAGAATCTGTATACTGGGTGGAGGCTTTGGAGGTCTCTACACCGCACTGCGTTTAAGTCAACTACCCTGGGATGACCAAAAACCTGAAATTATTTTAGTTGACCAAAGCGATCGCTTCCTATTCTCTCCTTTGTTGTACGAACTCCTCACTGGGGAATTACAAACTTGGGAAATTGCCCCACCGTTTGCGGAATTACTTCAAAATACAGGTGTACGCTTCGTCCAAGCTACGGTTTCGTCCATCGATCTCGGCAATATGCACGTACACCTCCATGATGGAATTGATATAGCGTGCGATCGCATCGTCTTGGCATTGGGTGGTGAAACACCTCTTGATTTAGTACCCGGTGCAACATCACATGCCTACCCATTTCGTAGCATTAACGATACCTACCGTCTCGAAGAACGGCTACGAATTCTCGAAGAGTCAAAATCAGATAAAATTCGCGTTGCCATCGTCGGGGGAGGTTACAGTGGGGTTGAATTAGCATGTAAATTATCTGACCGACTTGGTAGCCGTGGTCGTTTCCGACTCATCGAACTGGGCGACCAAATTTTACGTACCTCCCCCGAATTTAACCGGGAAGCAGCCCAAAAAGCTCTAGAAAAACGTGGTGTATTCCTCGACCTCGAAACTAAAGTCGAGTCAATCACCCAAGACAGTATGACTCTCGAATATAAAAGTCAAGTCGATACTATCCCCGTTGATTTAATAATTTGGACAGTGGGAACCCGTGTTAGTCCCGTGGTCAGGAACCTACCCTTCAAACAAAACCAACGGGGTCAAATTAGCACTACACCAACTCTCCAAGTTATCGACTATCCAAATATTTTTGCACTCGGAGACTTAGCTGATATCCAAGATGCCGAAGGACAACAAGTCCCAGCGACTGCACAATCTGCTTTCCAACAAGCCGATTATACCGCTTGGAATATCTGGGCAAGTTTAACAAATCGTCCACTGCTACCTTTTCGCTACCAGCACTTAGGCGAGATGATGGCACTAGGTATCGATAATGCTACTCTCACGGGGTTAGGCATTAAATTAGATGGTTCGATAGCATATATTGCTCGCCGATTGGCTTATTTATACCGAATGCCAACATTAGACCACAAATTAAAAGTTGGTTTCAATTGGCTTGCCCGTCCTATAATCGAAACTTTATCGAAATAAGAGTATTCCAATTAATAAAATACCCTTTATCGGAATTCCGTAGGATAGGCGTCTCGCCTGTCATACAAATACACAAAGACAGGCAAGATGCCTATCCTACGGGTCATTTATTTCTTGGATTACTCTGATTATTTTCCCCATAATTTGAACCAATAACAATCGCCACAATGTGTTATTTTTATCTTTGATAAATGTATATTTTAAAACTTAAATAAGCTTCTAACATACGGTGTAGCCATATTCCGACTTTTATAAAGATTACTATCCGTTTCTAAATTTATGCACGGCTTATATTTAAAATATACTGATGAGTATTTTCGGTAGATTGTTGCCTTTTCCAATTTGCAATGGAACAATAAGTCAATACTAAACATTAAATAGTATTAAAATTAAAATTCTAATGGAACGACCAAAAGTAATTTTTCTTGATGCAGTAGGTACGCTATTTGGAGTAAAAGGTAGTGTTGGTGAAGTTTACAGCCAAATAGCGAGTGAATTTGGTGTAAAGGCATCACCCGAAATATTGGACAAAGCATTTTATCAAAGCTTTAAAGCATCACCACCAGCAACATTTCCTGATGCCGAAGTCCAAGATATCCCCCAGCGTGAGTTTGAATGGTGGTATACCCTAGCGCAAAATACCTTTAAAAGTGCAGGTATTATCCAGCAATTTGCTGACTTTGAAACCTTTTTTAGCGAACTATACATCCATTTTGGGACTTCCGATCCCTGGTTTGTTTATCCAGATGTAATCCCGGCACTAACCAATTGGCAAAAAAAAGGTATTGAATTAGGAATAATATCAAACTTTGACTCGCGGATTTTCTCGGTACTCCAAACTCTAGAATTACGCGATTTTTTCAATTCAATCACTATTTCCACCCAAGTGGGTGCTGCAAAACCCTCACGCCAAATTTTCGGTGTCGCATTAGCAAAACATAATTGTCATGCAAATTCTGCTTGGCACGTCGGAGACAGCAGTACTGAAGACTATCAGGGTGCGAAAGCAGTAGGAATGCGAGGAGTCTTAATCAAACGTAAACCCAGGGAGTAGGGAGTAGGGAGTCGGGAACTATTTGTTATTCTTAACTCCTCAAGTATTCACAACCTAGACAATATTGCTTTCGATGTTTTCCTCCTCTACTCCCTTACTCCCGTTTTTTTCCACAGAGTAATTATACCTAAATGGAAAAGTTTTCCACTAAAACATTGAGTTTTCCACAGTTTTTTGTCGAGTTTTCCACAACAAATAATTATTTTTCCCCAAACAAATATATTCTTAACCGTTACTTAGACTTTTCTTGATATTCATAACCATTTGCTTACCTTGATGCGTTAGCAACTCCCAAAGAGTATCACGCTTTAACGGTTACCAAGGGCATTACATAATTGCCTCAAGGTTTCCGTAATGGTTGAATCGGTTTGTCGCAATTGAGCAACTTTCTCACAGCTATACATTACCGTTGTATGGTCTTTGCCGCCAAATTCTTCGCCAATTCGAGGTAAACTTAAGTCAGTATATTGACGCATTAAATACATACCAATTTGCCTAGCTCGACTAATTTCACGCTGTCTAGAACTACTCTTCAGGTCGGCAATTGACACGCCAAATGTATCGCTGATAACAGCCATAATTGCTTCGGGAGTTGCTTCGATTTTTTCTCTTTCCTGCTCCAAAACTGGTGTAATACTTTCTACCGTCATTGGTAAATCCCAAATCGAAATATAAGCTAAAGCGCGAATCAATGCTCCTTCGAGTTCGCGGATATTATTCGTATAGTTTGATGCAATATACTCAACTACATCCTTGGGCAAACGAATATTCTCATACTCAGCCTTCTTTTGTAAAATTGCCATCCGTGTTTCTAAATCAGGTTGTTGGATATCGGCAATTAACCCCATCGAGAACCGCGAACATAATCTTTCTTGGAGTTGGGGAATTTGTTTTGGCATTCGATCCGAGGCAATTACAACTTGTTTGCCAGCTTCATGTAACGTATTGAAGGTATGAAAAAATTCTTCTTGGGTTGATTCCTTACCCTCCAAAAATTGGATATCATCCACAAGCAACACGTCCGCAGCACGGTAATGTTCGCGGAAACTTTGCCTACTATCTTTACGAATTGCCGCAATCAAATCATTAGTAAACTGCTCGGTAGAGACATAGAAGATTTTCGAGTCAGGATGAATTTCTAAGCGGTAGTGACCTATAGCTTGCATCAAGTGGGTTTTACCCAACCCAACACCACCACACAAAAACAAAGGATTAAATTCCCGACCTGGAGATTCGGCAACCGCTAGTGCTGCCGCATGTGCCATTCGGCTATTTGTCCCCACCACAAATCGAGAGAAAACGTACTTAAAATTTAAATCACTTGTTTTTGGACGATTTCGAGAATTATTTGGGGAATTAGCTGATTCCCAAGCAACTTGACTATTGCTCGCTAGCAAATTTAATTGCGAATCGTCATCAGCGTCCGCTACGGTGATGTAAATTTCAATTGGATGACCCTTGATGTCTTGAACTACCTCTTTAATTGTCTTGATGTAATATTTGTTCAACCAATTCCGCGCAAACGGGTTAGGAGTACGGATAACCAGACAATTATGTTCTAAGGTTTCGGCAGTAGCGGGTTTAATCCATGTCTCAAAATTAGGACGTGGAACCTCTAATTGCAAGCGTTCGAGTACTAGTTTCCACAGGTTGTCTAGGGAAATTTCCATTTATACCACCTTTGCTGCTAGTCGTGACAATAGAAAATAAAACAAGTATTGATGAATGCAAACTATGCTCGCTTACCTAAACGAGTTTTTAAGTTGTAATTTTCTTGTCTTGTTGTCCTGGTAGGCAATATCCTAACATCCACTGATTCACACGGAGAAACAAATACACATGAAACCAATCGTCCCAAATACTGTAATTTTTAAGACAAAAATTTATGAAAAATGTTTTATTCGATACAATATCCCACTCCGCAGACTCAAAGTATTGTTATTGGGTGGTGTAGCATTAGTTGCCCTGGGCAGCTGTTCCCGACTTGCTACAGTTAATCCCAACAAATCCAACCCCGAACAGCCATCATCTGCACCTGCTGCCGATATCCAAGCACCACCAGCAATAATTGCTGCTGGCGGCGGAGACCCCAATTTTGTTGTGGGTGTGGTGCAAAAAGTCGGGACTGCGGTAGTGCGGATTGATTCAGAACGAATCACAACCCAATCCCCCGAAGATTCCGACGACCCCTTTTTTCGACGTTTTTTTGGTAACAACCCATCCGAACCGCGATCGCGTGTTGAGCGCGGTAGCGGTTCGGGGTTTATTATTAACGCTAACGGTCAAATTTTGACTAATTCTCACGTTGTTGATGGTGCGGATCAAGTAACTGTCACCCTCAAAGATGGTCGAACCCTCAAGGGTAAGGTGATGGGTGAAGACCAAGTAACGGATGTTGCAGTTATTCAAATCGATACAAATAATTTACCAACTGTAGCCCTAGGTAATTCCGATACTTTACAGCCCGGTCAAGCGGTCATCGCTATCGGTAATCCTTTGGGTTTAAATAATACAGTCACTTCGGGAATTCTCAGCGCTACAGGACGTTCTAGCAGCGATATTGGTGCAACCGATAAGCGGGTTGATTACATCCAAACCGACGCGGCAATTAATCCCGGTAATTCGGGGGGTCCGCTGCTTAATGCTCGTGGGGAGGTAATTGGCATGAATACAGCAATTATTCGCGGTGCCCAAGGTTTGGGTTTTGCCATCCCCATCAATACTGCACAACGCATTGCCCAACAGTTGATTACTAAGGGTAAGGTTGACCATCCTTATTTAGGGATTCAAATGGTGACTTTAACCCCTGATATACGCGATCGCATTAAAACTAAGGTCGGGGTAAATATAACTGCCGATAAAGGCGTTCTATTAATCGATGTGGTTGCGCGATCGCCTGCTGCCACCGGTGGACTCAAACAGGGTGACGTAATTCAAAGCATTAGCAGCAAGCCTGTTAATAAAATTGAAGATGTGCAAAAAATTGTCGAAAGTAGTACAATAGGAACCCCATTACAGATACAAGTTTTACGCAACGGCCAAGTTCTCCAAGTGGCAATCAGCCCCGCTGCTTTCCCCGCACGGCGCGAAAGCTAATTTTTTGAATATGCCGTGAGGGCACGATAATATCGTGCCCCTACCAGTGGAATAACGAAAAATTGTCATGAGATTTAGACCCTTTCGTAATGCTGAATATGCCGTAAGGGCACGATAATATCGTGCCCCTACCAGCGGAATAACGAAAACTCAAAATAAAATAATAAATTTTAATTAGAAAATCGCAGATTATCTAACTTAAGGACTATATAGGAGTACTATTTGATTTTTGAACAGATACGTAGGGTGTGTTAGCGACAGCGTAACGCACCAAACCACTATAAATGGTGCGTTACGACTTGCGTCTAACGCACCCTACAACACCTAACCTTATTCAAAAATCAAATATGAGTCCTATATGTACGGAAACAAATAATTAGTAAAATGAGCAAATTGCTATCAATTATCAAGCTAGGTAACCCAACTTTACGTCAACCATCATCGTTAGTTACAAATCTTCGAGATGAAGCCATTCAAAAACTAATAGATGATTTAATCGCTACGGCAATAAATGACAACTGTGTAGGACTCGCAGCCCCCCAAGTAGCGGCATCCTGTCGTTTATTTATAGTTGCTTCCCGTCCGAATCAGCGATATCCAAATGCCCCTAATCTGGAGCCGACACCAATGATTAATCCCAAAATTATTAACCATTCTCAAGAAATAGTTAAAGATTGGGAAGGCTGTTTAAGCGTTCCGGGAATGAGGGGCATAGTACCCAGATATAAATCTGTCAATGTAGAATATACTGACAGGAATGGCAATTTAAAGAACCAAGAATTAACCAATTTTGTAGCGCGAATTTTTCAACACGAATACGACCATCTCGATGGTATCGTGTTTATTGATCGAGTCGAAACCAGTCAAGACCTGATATCTGAGGAAGAGTATCAGAAGTTACACAATTGTAATGCCGAATCAAGATAATTCTTATCATCAAAATTCAGATTCAATTAGCTATACTTTCCCATTTTAATAACTTTTCTTTACTTTCTATTCCCAACTTCCTATTCCCGATTCCCTAACTCCCTTAATTCTCGACATGGTAATCTGGCACTGGGGGGGATTGCGTCCAAAGGAACTGGGAGGGACGATACCATGAAAAAGCTGATTAATAAAC
>JANNFJ010001392.1:0-3575 GCA_031379725.1 Calothrix sp. OTE_75_metabat_31 | reverse complement strand
CGGGAACCGAACCAAACTTAGTAATCACATTCTTGATTGTCGGGAAAGCTTTAGGTAAAGTAAAAGTCTCTGGCATATCAAACCAGTAAACCCCGCAGCATCCGAAAGGTTGGGGAAAATTAACAATTTCGCGTTTGGTATAAGGTTTAACTTTTTGCCATTCACCATTCATCCAGGTATCGAAGGGATTTTGTAACCCTAAAAAAGTAGTTCGCATGACCGTTACACCAGCACCACCCGAACCCGCTACTAGATAACTTAAATGAATCGTTTCGGCTGTATCAAATTGTTCGACATCATGACGTACCATGCTATTAGAGATACCAGGGAAAATACCTGTATTCACAATTGCCGTAACACCCGCAGCTACGGCTTGTTCGTGATATTTTAAAGCTTTGATAGTAAACGACCGATGGTCGCTGACATCGAGATAGTTAACACCGTGTTCTATACAGAGTTCGATTACCTTGGCATCACGATAATGAAACGGACCCGCACAATGGATGACGAGATTCGAGGATGCGATCGCGCTTCGCAATTTTTCTGTTTCTGCCAAATCCAATTCTAAATAATTAACACCTTCATCCATAACTTTAGTCGCTGGAGTACGTCCGGTAATAGTAACGCAGGTCTGGGTATGGGCAACAATATCAGTCGCAACACTACTACCTATCCGTCCCCGTCCACCAAGAATCAAAACCCGCTGTGTCATATTTCCAGCTTGAGCTACGCCATTCCTATTTCATCAGGTTTTATCATATTTTTCATCGGTAGCAAGGATGACATTGTATATTTACAAAGGCATAGATTTGTGGTTATTGTTCTAAATGTTGGGTTACGCTCCGCTCCACCCAACCTACGAACTAACTTCTTTGGATTCAAAGATTAAATCCTCTTTCAGAGGATTTTCGCTATTAGCATGGGATTTGCAATCCCATGCGGGTTAAAACGATGTCGAATAATATTTAACAATCATTCGTTATACATGATGTTAGAAGGACGCCAAATTAACTTAAAATTATTAGATATAAAGAAATAATTGTCATAGAGCCACGTTGATTTGCCTGGGCTTGGATTCACCCATAGCCCTTTCAACCAAAGGCAAAATCCTTCACCTTTTTTGTGCGGCTGCGATGAATAGACGTTCTCAAAAATCTCAACCCGACTCGGATGAGTCTGAAGCACCAAATAGCCAGCAAGATAACTCGAATCTATTCCCCATTGTAGGAATTGGTGCGTCTGCGGGTGGATTGGAGGCATTCACACAATTGTTGCACCATCTGCCGAGTGATACTGGCATGGGATTTGTGCTGGTACAGCATTTAGCGCCAGATCATAAAAGTTTGTTGAGCGAGATTCTTTCGAGAGCAACCTCGATGCCGGTGCATGAAGTGGTTAATGGTACATCCGTAGAACCTAACCACGTTTATGTAATTCCCCCCAATAAGCAGATGGTCATATCTGGTGGGGTACTAAAACTGATGCCCCGTGAAAAGGTTCGCGGAGTGGCGATGACCGTTGATACGTTCTTTCTTTCTTTAGCGTTCGATCGAGGTAGTAAAGCGATCGCAATTGTATTATCAGGGGGCGATTCGGATGGCGCACAGGGATCGAAGGCAATCAAGGCGGCAGGGGGGATTACATTTGCTCAGTGTCAAGACACAGCACAAGTCGAGAGTATGCCAAACACTGCGGTCGCCACCGGAGATGTAGACTTTATTTTATCACCGAGGGCGATCGCCCTTGAGCTAGCAAAAATCAGCCAGCATCCTTACATCGTTAATCCCCTTTTGGTCAAGGTTGAAGCAGTAGTAACAACTGAAGAGGAAAATGCTTTACAAACCATCTTTGTATTGTTGCGGGCTGCTACGAAAGTTGACTTTACCCATTACAAACAGACTACCATTCGGCGGCGAATTCTCCGCCGGATGGCGCTGTACCAAATCGAACGATTGGAGGATTATGTAACGTTTCTCCAAAACCAGTCGGCAGAAGTGCAGGCGCTATACGAGGATGTTTTAATTAATGTCACAAGTTTTTTCCGCGACCCTGAAGCCTTTGAGGCATTAAAGAATAAAGTATTTCCCGTAATTACCAAAGATAAATCGCCGGGGACACCCATCCGCATCTGGGTAGCAGGTTGTTCAACCGGGGAGGAGGTTTATTCGCTTGCCATTTGCTTACTGGAATTTTTAGAGACTGTGCCAATCAAGCAGCCGATTCAGATTTATGCAACAGACATTTCTGAGAGTGCGATCGAAAAAGCTAGGACTGGTATCTATAAACATAACGAGATAACAGATATTTCGTCCGAACGTCTGCGACGCTTTTTTATCCAGCTAGATAATGGTTATCAAATTATTAAGCCAGTGCGCGAACTGTGTGTCTTTGCCAGACAAAATGTCTGCGCCGATCCCCCATTTTCTAGGCTAGACCTAATTAGCTGTCGAAATGTGATGATTTATTTTGGGACGACTTTGCAAAAGAGGATTTTGCCAATTTTCCACTACGGTCTAAATTCAACCGGATTTCTGATGTTAGGAACCTCGGAAACCGTAGGTGATTTTTTAGACTTGTTTTCGCTAATTGATAAAAAGTACAAAATTTATGCCCGAAAGTTGGTCTCCTCTCGCCTACCCCTCGATGTGGTCGGCAACAACTATCCCTTAAACCCCTTAAACTTAGGAAATATTAATCCCCAAATTAGCTCAGACACCTTTAGTGAGCTTGACTTACAGAAAGAAGCAGACCAATTAGTCTTAAATCGCTATGCCCCGGTTGGTGTGATTACAAACTACGATTTGGAAATTCTGCAATTTCGGGGACAGACTAGCCCGTATTTGGAACCTGCCCCTGGCAGGGCAAGCTTGAATCTGATGAAAATGGTTCAAGAAAGCCTGCGACTAGAACTCCGCACGGCAATCCAGCAAGCAAAAAAGCAGGACATGCCAGTCAGAAAGGAAGGCTTGGAAATTTACTTAAGCGAGCAGGTGCGTTCTGTTAACATTAACGTTATTCCCTTTCAAGCTCGCACATCAGAAGCACGTTACTTTTTAATTTTGTTTGAGGATGCCCTAACGATAACTCAGTTAGCAGATGGCAGCAAGAAAACTGGGACTAGAAAGCAAACAACTGATAAGGAAGTTTCTCGGCTGCAACAGGAACTAACGATTACTAAAGAACATTTGCAATCGATTATTGAGGAACAGGAAGCCTCGAATCAAGATTTGAGAGCAGCCAATGAGGAAATTCTCTCAAGTAATGAGGAATTACAAAGCACCAATGAGGAACTCGAAACTGCCAAAGAAGAAATTCAAGCGACAAATGAAGAATTAAACACCGTTAACGATGAATTGAATCGGCGCAATATCGAAGTGAATCAAGTCAGCAACGATTTGGATAATTTGCTTAGTAGTACAAATATTCCGATTGTCATGCTGGGAACCGATCTCCGCATCCGCCGCTTTACCCCTTTAGCACGGCAAATCCTCAACTTGATTCCCACCGATGTGGGGCGACCGTTTGGGGATATCAATCACAATCTCAACGTGCCAGACTTAGAGCAACAAATTTTG
>JANNFJ010001378.1:0-3089 GCA_031379725.1 Calothrix sp. OTE_75_metabat_31 | reverse complement strand
CATTGTCGAAGGAATTAATAATAAATTAAAGTTAATAAAGCGAAGTGGATTTGGCTTCAGAAATTTTCGTAATTTTGAAATTAGAGCTTTACTTTCTTGGCATTATAATATTAATTTAGCACGTTAAGTACGCAAGAACCGCAACGCGCAGCGTGCCCGTAAGGGCAAGGGTAGACGCAAAGGCAAGTTAAGAAGATTTTATCATGGTTGTGCTGGCAGACTTGATATGATTCGTTTTCTTCCGACTACAATAAACAACCAACGTCATAAATAAACCCGTCCCTACCAAATATTTCAATGGTTCCGGTACGCTAGGATTTGGGGAAAAGAAACCCTCAATAATCCCGGCAATCATCAACATTGGCACAATCCCAAATACCAATTGTGCAGCTTGGGAACCATAAAATTTGAGTGCATCGAGACGTTTATACTTACCAGGAAATAAAATTGCCCTTGCAATTAAAAACCCCGCACCACCAGCGAAAAAAATCGCAGGCAACTCCAAAGAACCGTGGGGAAAGACAAAAGCCCAGAACGGATATGCGAGATTATTTTGTCCGACCAGCGTTGCGATCGCGCCGATCAATAACCCGTTAAATACCATAATATAAAATGTGTAAGCACCCCCTGCAATCCCTCCAGCAGCGGCACTAAACGACACCATGATATTGTTGATTGTAATCCCGCTCGATGCTAGCGGCTCAATACCGACAATCGAACCCATCCACAGTTTACGCTCGTCTCGAACCTTGCTAATTAAAGATTCGGGCACTATTAAGGACATAAAACTAGGGTCTTGCCAAGCATACCACCAGGCAATCAGCAAACCCAGAAAAAATAACGCCGTTGCCAAACCAATATAGGGGAAAGCCTTCTGCACCGTTGCGGGAAATTCCCATGCATAAAAGTTTATAACCCCCTGCCATTCTTGCCGCCGCGAACCTTGGTAAATTTGATTATAGGCGCGAGTTGTCAGCGATTGTAAATTTTGTATCAAGGTATCACCTAATTGTTGCGTGCGTGCGCGTGATAAATCTGCGGCAACGGTACGATATAAACTAGCTAATTCACAAATTTCCTTGTCTCGTAGCGATTTGATACCTTTTTTATCGATTTGTTGCAATAAAGCCTCAAGACGTAACCAATTTGGTTCGCGTCGTGCTATCCAACGTTGAATATTCATAAATTTTGGGAATACTGAGTTTACCTTAGTTTAAGATAGCCTCAAATCAACCAGTATCAAATTTACACCACAAAACAAGATTATGTCCTTCAATCCCAGTTCTCCCGGACCTATTCAACCTCTTAGTCTTGGTAATGTCGTCAGCGCTGGACTACGCTTATATCGTTCGCATCTCAAATCATATTTACAGATATCAAGTCTAGCCTACGCATGGGCATTGATTCCAGTTTATGGATGGGCAAAATGTGCAGCACTTTTGGCTTTAATATCGCGGTTAGCATTTGGTGAATTAGTCAATCAACCTGAGAGTATTCAAGATGCCAAGCGTATTGTCAATTCACGCATGTGGCAATTTTTTGTCATGGGTTTATTAATGTTCTTGATTACTTTTGGTTTAACTATTGCCGTCATGATTCCTTTTGGAATTGTAGTTGGATTTATTACAGCCTATGCAACCGGAGGGGCTAATAGTGCCAGTCCTAATCCCGCAGCTTTTTTATTCGTAGGCTTACTTGTGTTGGTTTTTATCCCGCTTTTATTTGTAATGTTATTGTGGGTACAAGCTCGTTTTCTAGTAGTTGAATTACCGCTAGCAATTGAAGAAGGAGTTGATGGTTCATCAACGATTGGAAGAAGTTGGAATTTGACTAAGGGTAGTGTCTGGAGGATTGTAGGCATTATATTTATTTCTTATCTAATTACTCTTCCCATACAATTGCCTTTTTCATTTTTGAGCCAAATTATTCAAATAAGTCTCGCATCTTTAGCACAAGATAATACTAGTTATGCTTTACTTTCATTCTTACTAAGTTTGATTGTATCTTTAATTGGTGCTGTACTCGTTGTACCTTTTTGGCAAGCCATAAAGGCGGTAATTTACTACGATTTACGGAGTCGCAGAGAAGGATTAGGTTTGAATTTACGCAACAGGGAAGTTTAAGAGGGGAAGGAGAAAGGGGAGAACACTGAAAATATTAATTCGTAACTTCCAATAAAGACGCGATATTACCCTGCGGGTTCCGCCTTAGCGGTACGCGTCTCTACATCTTCTACTCTACCCTACTCCCTACTTTTACTATGCATATTTTTAATCGCGTCAAATTTGTAACTCCAGAAAGTGTTGAATTAGAATTTACCTTAGCTGGAATTGGTAGCCGTGTTTGGGCATTGGTTATTGACTATCATGTTTTAGGGTTAACTATAGGGCTGTTTTTCATCGCTTGGACGACAATCACAGTACAGCTAAGAGATTTTTGGGCAAATTTATTTGGCGATAAAGCTGCACTTTGGTCGGTAGCGATCGCATTCTTTATCTTCTTCGTTATCTACGTCGGCTACTTTGTCTTTTTTGAAGCAATTTGGCAAGGACAAACACCCGGTAAGCGCATTGCTAAAATTCGCGTTGTCCGCGATGATGGTAGACCTGTGGGACTTCAACAAACTGCCTTACGCGCTTTACTGCGACCATTCGATGAAGTACTTTTTATTGGCGCTTTTTTAATTATATTTAGCACCAAAGAGAAACGTTTGGGCGATTTAGTTGCAGGAACAATTGTGATTCAAATCCAAGCATTAAATGTCGCAGAGAAAGAAAAATTAGTACTTTCCGAAGCCGCAAATTCTTTTTGCGATAGTTTACTTCAAGTTGCCGATTTATCACCGATGTTACCCGATGATTTTGCTGTAATCAAAGAATATTTGATTCGTCGCAATATCATGTCTGAAAAAGCTCGCACATCACTGTCACTCGAATTGACTCGGCAGGTACAATCAATTATTAAACTCGAAAATTTCTCTAATAATATTAGCCCAGATGTATTTTTAGAAGCAATTTATCTGGCATATCAAAGAGGAGGGAGTAGGGAGTAGGGAGTGCGAGCATCTTGCTTGCTTTATTTATATAGGG
>JANNFJ010001354.1:0-1537 GCA_031379725.1 Calothrix sp. OTE_75_metabat_31 | reverse complement strand
GTTTTAATGAAGTCGGCTCAACCCCAATGACATTGGGAGCTAAGCCGCTGATCGTACTCACACGGGGGAAAAAGGAAACTATTCCCGGGATGACAAAAGAGGAAACTGATCTGACAGCGCAGGAGTGGCTTAAGCTTCAGGCAGAATTAACCCAACGTTCGACCACCGGCAAACAAATAATCGCCGAAAAAAGCGGGCATTACATTCAATTCGATCAACCCGAATTGGTGATTGAAAGTATTCGTCAGGTTGTCGAACTGACGCGACGCTGAAATTTATTGGTAAAAATTTGAGCCACGTTTTATGCCAAATAAATCTGGCTGGAAAATTTTACCGCGTAACATCAGTGAATAATTTCAATTAGACATTACAGCGGAGATTCATATTTTTACACCAACGAGGATGCTTGGATTTTCTGTGATTTCCAATTACTGTTCGACAAAACAGTTAAAAGGTCTAATTCTATGATTCGGCTAATCTTAAATTTGTCAATTCTCTATTTTCACAATTACAATACCGAGGGTATCAGTAGCCGCCAGATCAGTTTGAACCAATTAGGCTTTCAATTGGTGATTCATCGTCCTTCCAACCGCCATCCTCTTTGACAAATTTGTGAGTTAGCCATCCGGTTAAGGTTTTACCGCCTATTGTCGAAACCTGCTCAATGTCAATAGTTGCATTATCGCCCTGAATTTTTTCTCCTCGCAGATTCGGCATCTTTTTTAGATAGTCGGGTGAGTTAAACAGACCCAGCAGTAATTTGTCGGGTGTCAGATTCTGTGGCTTAACTTGATCTTCCAACTGTTTGAGTGCACTTTTCGATAATGTCTTCTTGAACGCGGCTACATCTTTATTTTTAACAGCTTCGACTTGCATTTTTACGACGGCAGTGGGACTCTCCTCCAAAGTCTCTGCTACTTTATTGCACGCAGTCGCAAAAAGCAGGATAAGTGCGGGAATTAACATAATAATGGGGAGTTTCCGATTCTTTGGGTTTGCGAACTTATTGACATCGTTGTTATTCATTTAATTTTCCTTAAATTCTTTATTAGAAATTGTTGCGAATCTAATCCTTAAGCCCTTTCGCAATTTTAATTATCAGGTTGTTTGCTCCCATCGAAATTGACGTTTGATTTGGCTTTGAGGCGTTCGAACTCCTTATCCAAATCAGTTACGGTAGCAACAATTTCGGTTTCACCAAAACCGATTTTTCTTCTTCCGCCTGTAAAGGCATTATCCTGGTATTTTGTTTCAAGTCGGGTTAAATACGCATCCCAAAATACTGCAAGAACATGGTAATCTTCCTGCAATTTTTTAACTTTTGCTTGTGTATTCTGTAAATTTTCCTCCAACTTGTCAAACTTAGACTTCGCCGTATCCCAGAGAGGTTTGAGTTCTTTAGCTAATTTATCACTAAGTTCTTTTTCTTTATCATAATAATTTTTGGCTAGTTTATTATGGGGAGCAACTACGTCAGAATTAAAGGCCCGAACTTTAGTATTCCAAGAGTCGACCGCTTCTTTTGAAGCATTTGCAC
>JANNFJ010001342.1:0-4784 GCA_031379725.1 Calothrix sp. OTE_75_metabat_31 | reverse complement strand
GAGTGCGTCACCATCAACCACTCGGACACCTCTCCAAATATTATCCAATTGCGCTGCAAATGACGTTTTATTTGCAGCAGTTACGATTGTATCACGAATTTCTGAGACACCACTATTTTTTTTCAGCAAAGTATTTATTTGATTAAAATACCGAAGATTTATTCTCGATCGCTTGAATAAATGCCTCGAATTGACCATTGGGTGTCCAAGTGATGGCACCATCACGTCCTGTAAATAGTAGTTGCGTCTTGGTTTGACCGATTTCTGATAAGGTTTTTGGGTCTAAATCAGCATTAGTCGTAATAGTGACTTCTGGTTGAAGTATTGGAACTAGTTGGTTAAGTATTTGTGGTGGGCACCATAAAACTTGCACTTGCGGTAAACCTCCTTGCTTGATTAATTGTCGCAATTCGCTGGGTTTAAGGTTTCCGACTAATAACCAATTTTTGCCTTGAATCTGGATTTTTAGTATTGGTAACTGGTCGTTAATGAGCTCAATTGTAGATGAATCGATATTAATACTTTGACCAACTCCTAATGGTTGATACGCACCTTGATTATTTTGCAATTCTTTTTGAATTGCTGCATTGGCAAGGGCATTTTCAGCTTTAGCCGAATAATCATAAAAAACTTTTACTAGTAATCGTGGTATTAATTCTAACCAGCCATTGCTGCCATTACCTTGGAAATTAGATGCTACAGCATTATCAATTTGATTTACACCTTGTTGTCGCAAAAACGGTAATATCGTAAAGCGTCCCGTACCTTCATCGCCGCTATTAATTAGCGTCACTTTACCTCGGTCTTGAATGACAATAACAGGTTCACCATTCGCTGCCAACATTGTGACGCGAAATAGAGTGTTTGTTATATGCCAAGCTGGGACAAATATTAACGCCAATCCAATTCCAGCTGCAACCCACCATCGTCGTTGCCACCATTTTACTAACCAAGCGAGTATTAATAATATATAGATAACGACCATTTGGCCGACGGTAATACTGCCAGTTGCCAGCAAGTTTCCTGGTAAATTACCAAACAAATTCACAAGTTTGAGCAACCAATCGGTAGGGAAATGCAATAGTCCTGCGATCGCACTTCCGGCAGGGGGTAAAACAAGTGAGACTATTGCACTGATAAATCCACCGATACTGATTACTGAAATTAAAGGAGTGCTGGCAATATTGAGTAGTAAACTATAGGTTGGTGCAACTCCGAACACATTTAGCTGTAAGGGTAAAGTCCAAATTGTTGCAGCTAAGGGAACCGAAATTAAAGATGCTAAAACTGGTGGTAACCATGCCAATCGTTTTGTTATTGCTGGAACCGTAACAATTAATCCTAAAGTTGCTAAAAAGCTTAATTGAAACCCCAAGTCCCAAATCCACAGGGGATTAACTATTAATAATATAGTTGCAGCCACAAGCAACGAACCAAGTTGCTTTACTTTTCTTCTTAGCAACAACGCAATTAAAGCGGAGAATCCCATCACAACAGCCCGAAGTACCGCAGGTTGAAAGCCAGTTAAACTTAAAAATGCGAGTAAAGCCAAGTTTCCGAGTATAAATTGAGTTCTGGGCTTGGTACCTTTAGTTAAACCCAAGACCATACTCAAAATTAACGAAGTTTGGAACCCTGAAGCTGCCAATGCATGAGATAAACCAGCCTGTACAAATAAATCGCGGATATCGTAAGGTAAATCAACTGCTTTGCTACCCAAAACCATCGCACTAACGAGAGGACCTTCTGGAACTCCCAGAGAACCCACTTGCGATCGCACAATTTGTTCCCTTACTTTCCACCATCCCCAGGGACGTTCTTCATTACGAATACTTAACTGTCGTCCGCTTAATCCTGCAAATGCTCCTTCATTAGCCAAATATTTCTGAAAATCAAACGCACCAGGATTTGCAGCAGCTTTCGGTTTATACAATACACCTGTTACAGCTATTTCTTGACTGGGGTATAGTCCAGTTGCTTGGAGTAAGGGAACAGTTACATACAATTTTCCTGAAACATTTTTACCCCCATTTGATTTTCCATCCTCATTTTTAACTTCATCTAACTGGTAAGCTTCCATCCAAAGCTGTCCCCTCGAAGTACGAGTTAACCGAGGAGTACTTACTACATTCCCCCGTACAATAAAAAGTTGCTCTTGATTACTATTATTCCCTGGGGGCACAAGCCTACTAATATCGTTTGCAGTTGGTAGAGGAACTCGATACCCTAAATAAAAACTTGCCAACAGTCCAATTAAACCAGCAATAAACCATACTCTTGGATGGGGATAAATTTGGATTTTTTGAGGTGTTACCGATTTTGATAATCCTTTTTCCTTGGTTTTTGCCGTGTGATGTGCAATACTACGTCCTTTTTTAAAGAGAATTGCACCTACTAAACTTAAACCCAAGACCCAAAAACCGCCTCCAGGAACTGGAGAAAGCAGCAGTCCCAAAATATAGCCAAGACATATAATTACACCACTCGCCTGAAACATGCGATTACTTGTATAAAGTAATTAACAACTACCGGAAATGAATAAGCCTGCATTTGCAAGCTTACGTGTGTAGCCTCAAATATCTAGTTTGAAGGCGAAATGGTATTTTTTGCAAGACCTTAAGTTAAATGCTCATACCCAATCTGAATCCAAGTACAGCATGTACAATCAAAATTAAAAATGCTGTACTACCTAAATAAGCATGAAGATTGCGTAAACCTGTATTATTTCCACCAAAGCCACCCAACGAAATTGCACCATTAAAAGCTAACAATATTAGTACCCCTGAACCAGTCCAAAAATGGGGACTTTCTAAAATTGGTTGCTTTTGCATAACTAAAGATAGGACACCACCTGTATATCCTAGTGCCATAAAAATAAACATTAGTGGTGCAAGCTTGCTATGGTCAGCACGATTTTTAATCGCAACTTCTTTATCTTCTGCTAATCTTCCTTGCCACCCTGCATATGCAACATAGCTACCCAAAACAAATATAACAATACCCATCATTGCAGGGTGTCCCCAATGCACAATCGGTTCGGGTACATTTAAACTGCGAAACCATGCCGCAATTGGTTCTAAAATTTCAGCTAGTTTAGCGCCCATTTTTTACCCTCAATCCCTGTAATAAAGTTTTATACGATTAATTATCATAAGTTAGAATACTTATTTCCGTAAACTGTACTATGCAAAAGCAGCTTACTTCCTCTGCATGACTTATAAAAATTTTTCCTGTTTGCGCCTAGTGTGGTTAGCACGCGATAATTAAGCACTGTGCAAACTTTGAAAACCCTCCCCCCAATGGAAAAGGGTTGCTTGAAAAAGCTTCAGTACCTTAGTTTGCTGACTTTTGTAGCAATGGATAACCTAATCGTTCCCGCTGTTCTACATACAGTTGGGCGATCTTTCTTGCCAAATTCCGAATCCTGCCTATATACCGCGTTCGTTCCGTTACCGAGATTACACCTCGCGCATCAAGCAGGTTGAACATATGCGAACATTTGATTACGTAATCAAAGCTTGGTAAAACCAATCCGCGTTCCGTTAGTTGCTGCGCTTCTTGTTCGTACATATTAAATAAAGTCAAAAGCATCTGGGGATTCGAGGCTTCAAAATTATAGACGCACTGCTCGATTTCACCTTGGAGGTGAACATCACCGTATGTAATGTCATCCGTCCAATGAATCTTAGTCATTGCATCAACACCTTGAAGATACATCGCTAATCGCTCCAAACCGTAGGTAATCTCAATTGATACCGGACGGCAATCAATCCCTCCGCATTGTTGAAAATAAGTAAATTGGGTTATTTCCATACCATCCAACCAGACTTCCCAACCAGTACCCCAAGCACCGACTGTTGCATCTTCCCAGTTATCCTCCACAAACCTAATATCGTGGTCTTCTGGGCGAATACCCAGCACCCGCAGTGAATCAAGGTATATCTCTTGAATATTGTCTGGCGAGGGTTTAATCAAAACTTGGTACTGATAATAATATTGAAAACGATTTGGATTCTCACCATAACGCCCATCTGTTGGACGACGGCAAGGTTCTACATAGGCTACAGCCCAAGGTTCTGGTCCTAATGCTCTCAAAAATGTATGCGGATTTTTTGTGCCTGCTCCTTTTTCCATGTCATAAGGTTGGGCAATCAGGCAATTACGTTGACCTTGCGATTTATGTGAAAGCGACTCTCCCCAAAACTTATGTAGCTCCAAAATTATCGACTGAAAATTCACATTTACTCTCCCATACTTTGAACAATGCATAACCATTGTTGCTTAAAGCCGCCACTGCAAGCAGTTTGGGAGTTATAAAAATCCCAACAATTTATTTTTATAAAAAGTGTTGACAATATCGTTGACGCTCGGTACTATTGATAAGTGCCTGAAAGACGAGCGCCAAGCGCGATGTTTGAAGGACATCGAACCATGAAAATTATATAGTTTGAAAGTAAGTATACACTACTTAGTTAGCGAAAGCAAAGAATAAACTAGGCTGAGGTATAAATCAGTCAAAAGAGCGAAAGAAAAAATGTATAAGCGTTACGTGTAATGTTTATACGCTCCAAACAAAACGGAGAGTTTGATCCTGGCTCAGGATGAACGCTGGCGGTATGCTTAACACATGCAAGTCGAACGGGTACCTTCGGGTACTAGTGGCGGACGGGTGAGTAATGCGTAAGAATCTAGCTTTAGGTCGGGGACAACAGTTGGAAACGGCTGCTAATACCGGATATGCGGGAACGTGAAAGTTTTAATGCCTAAAGAAGAGCTTACGTCCG
>JANNFJ010001319.1:0-3940 GCA_031379725.1 Calothrix sp. OTE_75_metabat_31 | reverse complement strand
GGGACGTATAGTTTTAACTAACCATTGTTCGCTGTTGGGAATTTGTGTACCTAAACGTAACAGGGGAATTACACCAGCTTGGACAACTGAAGATTTACCACTTCCCGAAGCACCGACGACAGCGAGAAATGAGTTATTTTGTAATGAATTAATTATTTCTTGGCTTAAACTTTCACGACCGTAATAATACTGAGTATCATCTTCCGAAAAAGCATTCAATCCCATATAAGGACATACATGTAAATCTAAACCCTGGGTTTGTTCTAATCCTGGTAAATCGGCTTTTGGTGGTAGGATTTCGATGATACCTTGGGAACCGGAAAGGGAGACGTGGAAAGGGATATTGCTACCAGCTAAAGCTAATTGGAGTTGTGCGATCGCATAAGCGGCAGATAACCCATTACTTTGCGAAGCTGCGGTCAAAATCTCCAGCAAAATTTGAGCAAATTGTTCGAGTTGCGAAGTTCTCGAAGCACACAATATGATACATTGTCCTTGCTGAGAATCAATTTGTAAATCTTCCACCCAATCCTCTAGAGATATTAGATGTTCCTGTAGAGACGTTACATGTAACGGAGCCACTTGCGTGCGGGGGTTCCCCCCGTTAAGCAATGTGGCGTTCTCTACAGGATTACTTTGAGAAGGTGGGATAAATTGCGTTTCGATATGACAATCTAAGATAATAATCTGCTTGGTATTGCTGTGACGTAGCTGTTGAGACAACCACGAACGTTTAATGCGAATATCTTCCCCTAATATCAATCCTTCCCAAGCTTCAGTCTCTTCAATTTGTCCCCGCAGATACAGCAAGATAGTATCTAAATTAGGGGAATCGAGATGACGGGTAATTGCTGTCCGCACCTCTTGTGCAGTAGCTTTGATTGCTGGCAAATATTCTAATTCAAAACCTCCCGCACTACCGAGAAATTTGCTAATATCTAACGTTGTCTTACTTGCTGATAATCCCTCGATTACTAACCCAACTCGACGATGTACCGAAGCAGTAGTTTTTTTTAACTTTCTACCTAATATTAATTCTCCTACACCTTCGACAATTCGCTTCGGAGTTTGTAGCGAATATTCGCTGATTAGTTGAGTTTCTCCTTTGCTGTGTTTTTGCTGATTAATTAAACGTAATTGCTGATTGGTTTTATCGATATATTGTAAAGTTTGATGGTATACATATCGATATAAACTATCCGCAGATATGACACTACTGATATCGGCAGCATCACCCTGTAATCCCCGCATTAGATAATAGGTAAATACTCCATGTCCCAATTCGGTAAATTCCCACGATTGTTGATTGGTATCGCAGGAAAGCAATGCATAAAAACCTTTACTGATAGCAGCACGTTGCTGTAATACTTGGACTAACTGAGGTGTTGGACTCGGTAACGATTCTACTGAAGTTCCTCTTAAAGTCATTCCACCACTATGGCAAGCATCTAGCCATACTAACTGATTTTGTGCTGCACAATGGTTTAAAGATTGCAGCAAATCTTGTAACGCTAAACCTGTTTTTTCTAAGTTGGATTTTTGAGTATCTGCCAAACACAAAAATGCTTGCTGCGTATTTGGTTCGATAATTCCATGTCCAGAAAAATAGAATAGAACCGTATCGATTTGTTTTGCTACAGCAGTGATTTCTTTTAAGCTTGTATTGACTGCTTTTAAAAGCGGTAGTTGACCAAAATCGTGATATATTTTTACTTCTTTTTGTGAAAATTGTCCTAATGAAGCATCTATCAAAGCGTCTGCTAATCCCTGACAATCAACTGCGGAGTAACGTAACGATGGTATTTGTCCATCCTGATATTGATTTACCCCCACAAGTAATAACCACAGCTTGGGGGTATTTGTTTTTCCTTGATTTGAACGACTTGTAGCAACACCAATAGGAGACATTTTGATAACGGTTTTTATGTTACTTTTTATTAACTTTGAATTATCTAAATACCTAAAAGTATTATGACGTAGGTTAGGCATCCTGCCTGACCGTCCAAGTCGGATATAAAACTCATATTTGATTTTGAAAACATCTCATGATTCCTCTGTGTCTAATAAGGTCAACTTATCCATATTTTATTTCATAAATAAAAATTTATTTATATAGGAATCCGGTTTGATTTATGCAAATATCTAAGTATGTGTAGGGTGCGCTTCTTCAGCAGCGTAACGCACCAAGGACTCGGAACGGTGCGTTACGCTGTCGCTAACGCACCCTACGTATCTGTTCAAAATCAAATAGTAGTCCTATAGTAATGCTAAATGATTTATAAAAAATATAATTAGGAGAAATGACCACAAAGACGCAGAGGACACGGAGTAAGAGAGGAAGAGGGAGAAATTTTATTTTACAAAATTAGGACAGGCAGGATGCCTATCCTACGACGAAATAATTAATTTTTTATAAGATTTTTAAACGCAAGCAAGAGATGGAACCCGATTAGCTAAATTTAGCTTTTCTATATTGATATTACTCGGATTGTCGATAATTCCAGCTTCTTTGAGACGATACTCAATGTGTTCGAGGGTTCCTCGATCGACAATACAGCGAATTGCACCTTGTTGGTCAACTTCATTATATTCGAGATTTCCTTCCGCTACAGGAAAACCACTGCACTGTTTCCCAAAGTAGGGACATCCACTACAGGTTGCGGCAATGCGTTCCTCTGCATATTCTATAACTTTTTGATGCGATTTTCCGTCTATTAACTTTTGTAAGGGTGTGGTAAATATATTCCCGTGACTAAGTTCGATATTATAAGCATCTGCATGACTATAAATATCTCCGGTGGTATTGACTAAGTAAACTGATTCCCACTGACCTTTGTCGTAAAAATATGTTATTGCATCATCACCATCGTCATGAATAAGTCGCTGGATATAATTTGTAATTGGCATTACGTTTACTAATTGTTCATCTTCTAACCAAAAATCCACTAAGGTGCGAAAAGCGTCTAAAGTATCGTTAGCTGTAATTTCAAAGCCTTGATGTTGTCCATCAAATGCCCCTTTGAATAAAGGTAAAACTCGAAAGGGAAGATTTAAGGTTTTATAGAAAGTGTAAATTTCTTTTAAATAAGGCAAATTTAACTTTGTCAGTACAGTAATACAACCAATCGAAATATTTTCAGCTTGCAAACGGTCGATATTTGCTAAAACCCTATCTTGCGAATCGATACCTTTGCTATTAACTCGCAATCCTCCAAATAAATCGATAGAAACTCCTACTCCGTCAAATCCATCTCGTAGCAAACGAATACGTTCGTCGTTTAAGATAGTCAAATTTGTTTGAACGACGTTTGTAACAGTAATATTATTTGCCAAACCACCAAATATTTGATTTTGAATCGCAAATGCTTGCCAATAATAATCGGGTGGAAGTAAAAGCGGTTCTCCTCCGTGCCAAACAAATTCGATATCAACTGGGAAATCTAATTGTTGGTAATAGCTAGCGATATTGTGGAACATTTGGGTTAATTGTTCGAGTGCGATCGCTTCTCGATTTCCTAATTCTGCATATTCGTAACAATACCGACAGCGCAAGTTACAAAGTTTAGATGTTTTGACGACAAATTGAACTTTTTTGGGGGTATTAATCATCTGATTATATTTAGGTTAGGTAAAATTAGAAAAGCTGTAGAATATACCGTAGGATAGGCATCTTGCCTGTCCGGTCTATGCAATTATCAAAGATAAGCATCTTGCCTGTCCTATCTAAGAAACAGCTGAAGTATTCGAGTTTGAATTCATGCCGAATACTTCAGTTCCAAAATCATCTAGCGAGTTCGATTCACGTTGCTAAAGGTCTTGACTGCCGAAGGTTTTACTGCTGGTTGAACTTTCTTTGCTTCGTCACCTTTTACAGTTAAACTAAATTCCCAAGCTGCATCACCAGGATTTTTACCATGAGGACGAATTGTATCCACTTTTC
>JANNFJ010001261.1:0-2412 GCA_031379725.1 Calothrix sp. OTE_75_metabat_31 | reverse complement strand
AACGACGAAGACCTATTAGAAACCATTGATAAACTCATTGCGATCGCAGTTGCCGAGAGTCTGGGAGGATTATTCAATATTGCAGAGTCAGCACTTCCAGATGATTTAGTGCTAGATGGGTTTGCTGCAGGAGTCAGCGTCTTAATTGATGAAGAGAAATTCGTTGTTAAAAACGATAGAATGCCTTTACTCAAACAGCTACAGGAGGTTCTTGATGTTGATGACGAAGAAGCCCAAGAAGTCATCCAAGACGTTATAACTGCCTTTGAAGAAGCCGAAAGCGAAGCCTATTTAGAAGAAGATGAAACGATAATTGCAGATTTTAACGGCGAAGTTTACGAGTCGCCACTAGGCAATTTCACGCTTCCCATTCCCATCTCTCCCGAACAAGGTGGCAAAGTCCAAAGTCAAGATGGACTAGTTGGTTTTTCTGATGACTTTGGCATTTTGCTGCGAATCGATTATTACCATACCCCCCCCGAACAAGTTGAGGAAATGGAATCGTTAGGGCAAGAAGAATATTTCCGATCGATATTACTCGATAAATATATTCCCCAATCCATAGTGGCTAATTTATCAACAGCTACTGTTGAATATACTGAGTTTGTGACAGACGACTCATCTGGTGGATATTTTGCTTTAGTTAATATGCCCGGTGGCTCCACGATTTCTAAGCAAGAAAATAACGGTCACGCCAAGCGATTTGATGCGTATCGAGGAATACTAGCTTTCATGGAAGGAGATTATATCTACATTGTCAGCAGTCAGCGCAGCTTTTTTGAAGATGATACCCCTAACTCGGTTATGGAAGAAGCTGAAGCTATGAAGAATAATATCTTAGATTTCATCGATACTATCGAGTTTGAGTAATTTTAAATTCCCCAAAATATCCCGTAAGGGCACGATATATCCCGTAGGGGCACGATATATCGTGCCCCTACAACCTTGCCGCATCACAAAAAATTATGTCGAAAAAGCAGAAAATTGTTTTTCTTTTCAAGCAAAGTAACAATTCTCATCCCAAAGACGCATGGAAAAAATGATTTATTTGTGTGAGTTTGATTGTAGAACCGTGAAAATCGGCGCAGATAGGACATTTGCTTGTAAAATCAAAGTGTTAATTTTTATGTTTTAGTGCTGAGTAGATTCAGTAACCACAGCACGAGAACTATAATTTCCAGAGCTAACCAGAAGCTCTAAATTGGAAAACGGTAAAGAGAGGATTTCACAAAATGTCATTTGAACAGCCCCCACTTCCCTTCGCAGTAGATTCACTAGAGCCATACGGCATGAAAGCTGAAACCTTCGAGTATCATTATGGCAAGCATCACAAAGCTTATGTAGATAACCTCAACAAGTTAACAGCAGGTTCCGACTTAGCCAACAAATCACTCGAAGAAGTCATAAAAATCTCCTTCCAAGACTCATCGAAAGCTGGTATTTTCAATAATGCCGCCCAAGTTTGGAATCATTCATTTTTCTGGAACTGCCTCAAAGCTGGTGGTGGTGGCGCACCATCGGGCGACATCGCAACTAGAATTGAAAAAGATTTTGGTAGCTACGATAAGTTTGCAGAAGAATTCTCGAATGCTGCTGCAACTCAATTCGGTAGCGGTTGGGCTTGGTTGGCTGACGACGGTGGTACATTAAAGGTGATGAAAACACCTAATGCTGAAAACCCCCTCGCACATGGCAAGAAAGCGCTTTTGACCCTTGATGTGTGGGAACATGCTTACTACATCGACTTTAAAAATGCTCGTCCTGCATTTATTAAGAACTTCATGGAGAAGTTGGTCAATTGGGACTTTGTTTCTCACAATTTGGCAGCTGCATAATTTGCATTAATTCTCATGACATCTTGCCTGCCTTGAATATTTAATATTTTTAGCATCGTACAGGTATTTATACCTGTCGGTTCAGGATATTCGAGGGGGTCAGAAACCCGGCTTCTCAAAGAAGCCGGGTTTCTAATGTATTGACATTGGACAGGCAGGATGCCTATCCTACGCGACAAAATATATTTCTCTTGTACGTGAATGAATAGTAACGATATTGCTAAGTATATTGAAGCAACCAATGGTATTTCTAAACCTTGGTTGTTAGTGCAACTTCGACTCCAAAAACTCAAAGAACGTCGTCGTGAAATCTCTCAAGAAGAATATCTCAAAACATTGGAAGACATTCACAACGACATGATGAAATTAGGTGAATGGTGGAAAGGTAAAGAACATGAAGTTTTTTGACGTAGGGGCGGGGTATCCGCCATTGGTATCAACTTAACGTGAAACTCTTGGAAAACGTACAGTTCCAGAAGAACCCCACCCTAACCCTCCCCGCCTGCGGTCCGGGAACCGGATTTTTCCCCTCCCCGCAGGCGGGGAGGGGATTAAGGGGTGGGGTAAAATGACTGTG
>JANNFJ010001256.1:0-6953 GCA_031379725.1 Calothrix sp. OTE_75_metabat_31 | reverse complement strand
TGAAAAATATGGGCGCGATCGCACTCCCCAGTATATACCCCCCACCGCGTTTGTTCGGCACGCAGGGAATATCGTTTCCTGTATGCCACAATACAGAATTTATCGCAGATTTCCGCGATGAACCCGTACCCACTACATCCCCAACATAGGCAACAGGATGTCCTTTCTGTTTTAACGTCGCAATAGTTTCCAAGCTTCCCGGTTGCCGACTTTCTAACATTGCCAAAGCGTGCAAGGGAATATCGGGACGAGTGGTAGCGTGTTGCGCTGGTGATAAGTCGTCGGTGTTGGTTTCTCCAGGTACTTTAAAGACAGTGACAGTAATAAATTCAGGCAGTTGGGGACGTATGGTAAACCATTCGGCATCTGCCCACGAATCGACGACACGCTTGGCAAAGGGATTAGTTTTAGCTAGTTCTAAAACATCGTGATAAGCATCATACACCAGCAGGATTTTGCTTAAAGCCACTGCCGCATAAGCTGCGATAGGTTCCTTTCCTTGTCCTCCCATTACTAAAGGTGTTTCTGATGAGTCAGAAACCGAAACAGTAGGAACTTGCAGCAAATCAATCAACGATTGCACGTTGTAACCGCCCATCATTGTACCCAATAACTCAACGGCTTCGATGGGGGAAACCAAAGGGCTGGTAATTTCTGACTTTGCGATCGCACTGAGGAAACCAGCTTTGACATAAGCTGCAGCATCGACACCAGGGGGTATCCTATCGCGTAACAAATGCAACAACATTTCCTCTTCACCCAGTGGCGGATTTTTCAGCAATTCACACAGTTCAGATGTTTGTTTTGCATCGAGTGGCAGCGGTGGAATGCCCAGGGCTGCTCTTGATTCAACTAGTTTGCGGTAAGCTTCCAACATGCTGCACTCCAAATGTATATCCAAGTTTTTAGTGTTAATAATCACATCTTGTGACAATTCGCCCGATAAATTGTTTAAGGTGCAATTAGCCACCACTAAACCGATGGACTCTAAAGTTTTTGTTTAACAACTATTACTCTATCGTCAATGATTCTAGCGATAAAGCGGCTTTAATATAAATCTTTGATTGGCTTTAGCCCTCTAGATTAAACGCCAGTTTATAAGTTAAAATATCTCACTTGTCTGTTGCGATCGCGTCAATTTTCGATATGACTAAAACCTACACCGTTGAAATTGAACATCAAGGTAAAATCCTGACTCTACAAGTCCCTGAAAATGAAGCCATTTTATCGGTAGCGGATGCGGCCGGTTTTGAGTTACCAGGTTCCTGTCACGCTGGTGTCTGTACTACCTGTGCCTCTAAAATTACGAATGGTGGAACAGTAGACCAAAGCGAAGGTATGGGGGTAAGTCCCGATTTACAAAAACTAGGCTATGTATTGCTTTGCGTTGCATATCCACGTAGCGATCTAAAAGTTCTCACCGAACAAGAGGATATTGTCTATGATAAACAATTTGGAAATGGTTAGGAGAGGCAGATTTATAATAGTGATTTGTCAGCATTTTATTATATCCGAAAACCAGCCCATACAGAAATAATGTAGGTTGGGGAGTCACTGCGTTGCAGGGGTTCCCCCTGTTATAGCATGTGACGTTGGAGCGTAGCGTAACCTAACATGTCCCCATTATCACTAAATTAACGAGGATAAAAATCATGACCACACATTTTATCTCAGCAGAAATTGACTTACAACAAACTCCCACTGAGTTACAAAAAGCCATCGAAGCAGAGTTAAAAAAACAAGGTGAACCATTACGCTGGGCAGTCACTAAAGTGGATACGGAAAAAGAAAAGGTGACAGTAGAAGCAGTTGTAACAATTGAAAATATGTAGAGATATGTCCCATCTCCAAATAAATCCATACAAATTATAATGCCGTAGGGGCGGGGTTCCCCCGCCCTTTCCATATATGTTCCCCCAGACTAAAAAACAGCCTTTAGAATACTATTTAAATCTTCAGTACTCGATGAAAATTGACCCCGATCCTGAAGGTGGTTATGTTGCACAAATAAAAGATTTACCAGGATGTCTAACTCAGGGTGAAACCTTAGAAGAGACAATCAGTAATATTAACGAAGCTAGGGAATTATGGTTAGAAACAGCTTATGAAGCTGACGACAAAATACCATTACCCAACACTGATGTAACCTACAGTGGCAAATTATTATTGCGAATGCCAAAGTCTTTACATCGTCGTTTAGCCGAAGCAGCAGAACAGGAAAATGTAAGCTTGAATCAATATATTTTATTTTTGTTGAGTGCTGCGTAAATAATTTTAATTTTAAGTTTTCTCGTTTAAGTTTTATTCAGAATATTCTTGGTACAAAATTGCTTAAATATCTTCTTCATAATCCAAAACTGCTTCAATATCTCGTGCCCCATGAATAACTCTAATAATTTCAACACCAAAATCAGAAGCACGATAAAAAACAAGATATTTTTTGAATCACTTTATTCCTTGTTGTCGCACACCGATTAAATTTGGATTACCAAAATTACAAAGCTTCCCCATCCCTCGCATTTTTCCAAGCTGTTGAAAAGTTTCCTCTGCTACTGCAATAAACTCGTCAGAAATATCCAAGTTATCTTCTGCAATATAAGTATCCAAATCTATCAAATCGCGGATAACTTGCGGTCTTTTATTGACATTACTCATCAACTTCTATTTCGACGCTTTGCGCTGCGTAATTTTTTGACGCACCGCTTGACGCACATCTTCCCAATCTTGGGATGTCATCTCAGTCGGGGTTCCAGAATTTAAACCTTCTAAAAGCATTGCTTCTAAACGTTCATCCACTTTACGTTTCTGGTCTTGACGTACTAATTCGCGGAAATATTCACTAGCGCTACTATAACCACAATTGTTTACTTGTTCTTCAACATATTCCCTCATTATGTCAGGGAGAGAAATATTCATGCTTTTCATTGCGATATTCTAAATTCTCTTCTTTAACATTATGACAGTTTTTGCCATTTATTGCCAATGAGTATTTATACTAATTTTAAGTGAATTATAAATTGGCATCAGTATTCCTAGTGGTTCAGGACAAATTAGATGCTATGTATTAATAAGCCTTATAAAAAATAATTATTTAAATACTTTGATACAGAATACCTAAAATATGGTTAATTTCTTTAATATAATAATTATCCAAATCAATAAATAAATTGTTCCCGATTAACTTCATGAATTTCCAAATATCTCCTGTTGTCACAGCACCATAGATATTGTTAATCTCATTCCCCTCTTCCTGATTAAAAATCTGTGCTGCTAACATTGCCGCTGCACATTGACCTAATCCATCTTTTATATTTTCATTTTTAGCTTCGACTATTATTATTACAGGTGAATTAATTGTTAATTGTTCCTTAGAACGGCTGATGATAAAATCGCAATAACCATTCAAGCCCCTACTAATATCAACAGTAAAATCGTTTCCTGAAAATAAACTAATTTGATAATTTGCTCTACGTCTTAATTCGAGTAATATTGGTGTAATAATCATTTCGGAACGAGCTTTTTCGGTATTAATTGCTAAAGCTAATTCGGCGGTTTCTTCTAAACTATTTATTAAATTTTCGCTCGCTTCGAGAGGTTCTATATCGGCAAATAAATTAGCAGTTTCATCAATCTTAATATTAAAACTTTTTTTAAACTTATTTAATGTAAATTCACTGTATGCCATATTTAGCACCCCCAAAATTGGTATGATAGCCTGATTAAATTGTTCTCAAAATTAGGGTTTATAAATTTTTTTTGCTATTTTAATCGTACCTACTGGTATTGGAGCCACAATTGAGATTTATACGGGTGATGCCTTAGCTATGGTAAAACTCTAACACAGGAGTGCGATGCCCTTAGCAACCAACCTTGCGGGTTCCCCGTACCCCTGCGGGGAAGCAAGCTATCGCGTAGCGTGCCCGTTGGCGCAGCCGCCCTGTTCACCGAACGCGAGCGAGTGCGTGTCCCCTTGGGACTTAGGTGTTCTTGAAGGGTAAGGGCTAGGGCTTGGGGGTACAAAGATGGTATCGCATTATCACCCACCCAAACGTCATGACATCATATCGTTCACACAAATCATAATGCATTAACCGTAGGGGCGGGGTCTCCCCGCCCATATTTGTGTATTCCTATATCCCCATATTTGTGTATTTCTATATCCCTATATTTTTGTATTCCTATATACATTCATAAAAATTTATAAAAAATATTGAAAAATCAAAAGTTTTTGTTGAACTACACTACTGTGCGGGTTTGGCAATTTAAATTGCTAAAAGTTTTATCAATGGGGTGACGAGATAGAGGAACAAGAGTTATATTTTGCTTATCTTCCACTGTATCCCAACCCTTTACTGATTATTATCGGTAAACAAAATAATCTAACTATACTAGTATTTTTACTTAAGCTAAAATACTGTACAGAATATTATGTGGCTTTGCTGAAAGGATAATCAGAATTTATATTAAGTCATCAGGAAATTAGTATTGAGTGCCTGAAGTATTAGTTTGTACAAGTAATTAGTTTATAGAGGTTTAAATGTCATCCCAACTGCCGCAACCACCATCCCAGTCAGTTAACCCTTCAGTACAAGTTAATTCCCCCAATCAGCATGGAGTTTCGACTCACCAAATTACTGGGTATTTTGTAGTTGCCATACCAGTAATTATGCTTCTTAGTATTATTGGTTATAAAAAATATCGTATTACTGTTCGCCGTCGCCGTATTGCCATGTTAGAACGGCTTTGGTTAATAGATGTGAATAGAAGAACTCGTTAATTTGGTAAGAGAACTTTATCAATTGGAATAACGTAGGACAGGCAAGATGCCTATCCTACCTGTCTATTGCCTAAATTTAGACTTTAAATTTGTCGAACCGAGGGTTTACCGTCGATTACTTCACCAATCAAAACAATATCTGCACAATTGACGAAGATACCATTTTCTAAAACACCGGGAATATTGTTGAGTGTTTTTTCTAAGCTAACCGGGTCGGGAATGCTATCAAATTTGACATCAACAACCATGTTGCCTTGGTCGGTAATGACTGGGCCTGCTTTTTTGATACCCATACGAAGTTCGGGTTTACCACCGAGTTTGGAAATCGCATTCATTACGGGTGTTATTGCCATTGGTATCACTTCCACTGGTACAGCAAACACCGAACCTAGTTTATCAACGACTTTGCCACCATCGACAACTACAATAAATTGGTTTGCTAAATAGTCTACAACTTTCTCGCGGGTATGTGCCGCACCACCACCTTTAATTAAATTCTTCTGCGGGTCAACTTCATCTGCACCATCGATGGCAATATCGATATGGTCAATAGCATCTAATGTAGTTAGGGAGATACCATATTGCTTTGCTAAGACTTCAGCTTGAAAAGACGTCGGAACCCCGACGATATCTTTCAAGTCCCCTGATTTAAGACGTTCCCCAATATATTGAATTGCATATGCTGTAGTTGAACCAGTTCCTAGCCCAACTATACTATTTGATTTCACCAAAGCTGCCGCAGCTTTGCCTACTTCTTGCTTCATCAACTTTACAGGGTCTGCTGCGCTCATTTTCAATGCTTCCCATAATCCGAGACTATAGTCCATATCCTACTGCTTTACGGGTGAAGGGGGGAAGAGGAAGGGGGAAAGGTTGGGATGAGGAAAGTAAGCTAAATAAGTGCAATTTTTACTATTTTTCGAGATTTTTTTATATTAACGGTAGTAACTATTGTTATTTTTATGCGTATATTTCTAAGTACTATTTCATTTGTCGCACTATTACAAACTGCGTCTGTCAGTGTTTTAGCTCAAATCCCAATTGCAGCACAACCAACCACAGATGAGATTTCGCAGGTGGTTGCGGCAAATTGGATGAGTAATTTCTCGGATGGTAAGTTTTATCCAGAACGCATGATTAGTCGAGCGGAACTTGCTGCAATTATGGTCAAAGCGTTTAAACTCGATAAACGGCATTCAGTTAAAGAAAATATTGCCGTTGCCGATGTTCCGGCTTCCCATTGGGCATATAAAGATATTCAAACAGTCTTAAAAACTGATATAATGCGCGGTTATCGAGGAAACTTGTTTTTTCCCAACCAGCGGGTAACAAAAGCTGAAGCGATCGCAATTTTTGCCCAAGCTTACGGTGTCTTTCAATTTCCGACAGAAACAGTCAACGAGATTTTAGCCCCATACCCCGATAGTGCCTCGATTCCGGAATGGGCAAAGAAAGCGATCGCAACCGTTGTCTCGGAAGGATTTATCAACACTGACGCACAAGGAAATCTATTACCGCTGCAACCAATGACACGAGGTGATGTGGCATATTTACTGAGTCAATATTTACAACGTCAACAACAGAACCCTAAAACACCAATTGTGCCCGAAGTACCGCAAACACCTTAATTTTTAAATATAGGAATCCGGTCTGATTTCTGAAAAATCTAAGTATATGTAGGGTGCGTTAGCGACAGCGTAACGCACCGTTTCGAGGCTACCGATACCAAACAGTTACGTAGTCACAGCATATCAAAAGGTGATGGGTTAACTATATGAGTCAACCAAATATCAAATATGATGAAGCAAGCGATACATTAACAGTTTGTTTTGAACCTGGCTCAAAAGCAACAGGGATAGAATTAACTGAACATATCCTGTTACGAATTAATCAACAAAAACGCTCTTGTATAAGTATAGTTTTTTTTGAATATTCGGTATTGGCGCAAACAACACAAATGGGAACTCGTAGTTTTTCATTAAATCAATTACTCCAGATATCAACCGACCTTCGAGAAATGGTATTTGATATTTTATTATCTCACCCGGTATCCGAGTATTTACAACTTTCAGCATATACAATTTCTACCGTGGAAACTATTCCCATTATTTTACTCCAACCGAGATTTATTGGAATGAGTCAGCGATAGTAACAATCATCAATTAACAAATTTCGA
>JANNFJ010001244.1:0-2672 GCA_031379725.1 Calothrix sp. OTE_75_metabat_31 | reverse complement strand
GGTAGATCGATTTCTTCATCTTTACGTTACTTCTTGGTTTAGGATACTTCTTCTCAAAGATAGTTGATTGATAAAGTCCAGAAAAATTAATTATTGGATTTAGTAGCGGTTAATAGGACTGGGTATAATGTAAAGCATTGGTACAACAAACAGCAAAGCAATACTTACCTCAATGCTGACAAACGAAATACCGATTAAAAGCAAATAAATAAATGGTGCTGCAAGATTTCTTCTAACTATCATACTGACTATACGTGGATTTAAATCGCTGTCTACGAGACGGTGATTACTTGTGGCATACCACCATATTAGTTGAAGCACCAATCCAGTCACACCTAAAGTACTACAATAAATTATTACCGAAATCTTTTGCTTTACATATTGTCCAATTAAAGCTGTAGGAAAAGGTATAAATGAAATACACATTAAAAACAAAATATTCAGCCATAGCAACACTGGATCGGAACGCTTAATGTAATGGAATATAATGTGATGACTAACCCAGTAAATGCCAATAATCACAAAACTCATCGCATAGCTTAATAACTTAGTCGGCCACAACTCAAGCAACTTCTTTGGCAATTCGACTGCAACTAATGCTTGAGGTATTTCCGGTACAGTTATTTGTAGCACCAATAAAGTCATTGCGATCGCAAAAATTCCGTCACTGAATGCCTCAATTCGGTTGGTGGTCAAATCACCGATCAATCTTTTGGATTTACTCAAAATAACGCTCCAAATTAGGGAGTGGGGTGTGGGTATAAATCCACCTAATTGTATATTGGGACAAAATTAGGGTATAGGATAAGCAATAAAGCAAAATCCCGTACTCTAGATCCTACACCCCTAAACCTCTACACCCTTAATTACTAACAACCCAACCACCAACCCAAAGTCCAGTGTAAAATCGCATAATATTTGTAAAGCCAGCCTATTGTAGAAGTTCAAATAACTATTCAAATTTCTTTTATTTCTCTGTGTTCTCAGCGTCTGGAATGGTCAGAAACAATTTTATTTTATCACAAAGACACAGAGGGCACAGAGTATAGAGATTAGGGAGAGATTTTTTGTTTAGTAATTGTTGTTGATTAGTCGAATTTTCATGGTAGTCAGCAGCATTCCAACTAGACATTTACTAACATCTGTTCGCGTACTCTGCCAATAACATCACCCAAATTATCCATATTTAACCGATAACTTAAAGGATGAGCAATCAACCTAGCAGTACTTTCATAAAGTCTTTCAATCTCAATTAAACCATTTTCGCTCAAAGTTCTTCCAGTAGAGACGATATCAACAATTGCCTCCGACATCCCCGTAATAGGCCCCAATTCAACCGAACCCGATAGGGGGATAATTTCTACAGGCAAATCGAGACTTTGAAAATAATCACGGGCACAATTTACATACTTTGATGCGACTCTGCTGTTAGCAGGTAAATCCAGCGACGAACGGCAATTACTTGACTCTTTCACTGCTACAGATAAACGGCAATAGCCAAATTTCAAATCAACTAAATGGGCAACATTCGGCTTTTTCTCACGCAATACGTCGTATCCAACAATACCCAATTGTGCTTGACCGTACTCAACATAAACAGGAACATCTTGCGCTCTAACCAGTAGTCCTTGAGCTTTACCGCTAGCATCGGCAATTTGTAATTGACGAGTTTCTGAGTCTAAAAATATACTAAAATCTAAACCAACAGTTTGTAGCAACCGAATGCTATCTTTTAATAATCCACCTTTGGGCAATGCAACAGTAATCATAAAATTAAAGATTTTTTGAGTTTGAATCCCGTCGGATAAGCATCTTGCTTGTCTGAAAATATCAACGTCTAAATGACAGACAGGATGCCTATCCTACGCATTTAAAATCGTGAATAAAGCATGTTTTGGTCTTTTCGTGAGGGTTAGAATCCGGGTTTCGTGAAAGTTACCCGGATTCTTGGAGTCTCTTTAAACTTTTAACACAAACCATTATTTTATCAATGTTTGAGTAATTTAAAATTTATAATTAATATGCGAATCCTCTTAGTTGATGATGAAACCGAATTAACCGACCCTTTAACCCGTATACTGACACGTGAAGGTTACAGCGTCGATACGGCATATGATGGCAGCAATGGGAGGGAATTGGCACAAAGTAGCAATTATGACTTACTGATTCTAGATTGGATGCTGCCGGGGAAAACTGGCTTAGAAATTTGCCAGGAAATTCGCAACCAAGGTAAAACTACACCCGTGCTATTTCTCACTGCCAAAGATACCCTGGATGACCGCGTTCAGGGTTTAGATGCAGGTGCTGATGATTACCTAATTAAACCTTTTGAACTACGGGAATTACTAGCAAGAGTCCGTGCTTTATTACGCCGTTCAGTTACGCATCCACAAGAAGAAACAACCCCAGGAAAGCTAACAGTAGCAGGCATCGAACTCGATAGCGAAAGTCAAATTGCTTACCGTCAAGGACGAGTAATTGAACTGTCAGAGAAAGAGAGTCAATTATTACAATACTTTATGGAAAACACCGGGCAATTGCTCACTCATGCCCAACTCATGCAGCATTTGTGGAATGAAGACGAACAACCAAGTAGTAATGTCATTGCCGCCTTAATTCGCCTGCTACGTCGTAAAATTGAAGTAGCAGGTGAGACGCAATTAATCCATACT
>JANNFJ010001214.1:0-2991 GCA_031379725.1 Calothrix sp. OTE_75_metabat_31 | reverse complement strand
AAAAGCGTTATAAAGTCCCCCAACTTATCGGGGGATTTAGGGGGATCGATTCTAGCAAAAAACCAAAACCTACGCAGTATTGGGGGCGGGGTAACCCATCGGTGTCAACTTAAGCTCAAATGCTTACCCCACAGTCTTTTTACCCCACCCCTTAATCCCCTCCCCGCCAGGGAGGGTTAGGGTGGGGTTCTTCTGGAACTGTACGTTCTAACAAGGGGTTTCACGTTAAGTTGACACCAATGGGGGTAACCCCGCCCCTACGGACTTATCTTTTATCGACTTCTTTCGTATCAGTAAACACCGATAAGAACGACGCTTTAGGTATAATTGCGGCAACGCCTTCACGTGAGAACTCCCTCAATGCCCCAATAGCTGCATCTAACAAACGATTTGGCTGCAAGTCGTCCTTAACTAAGTTCCACAATTGCTGCACTTCTTGGGTATGCAAGCGGTCATCTTCAGTTAAGGCTAATACCAACTGCTGTCGTAAAAACTTACCTTCATCGGAAAGCAAAAACTGCAAACCTAATTTAGCCGTAGGCAAAACATCGAAACTGTTATCACTGCGGGCAATGCTAATCAAATTTTCCAAACGCTGCCACTGGAATTTACCATTTTTAAATAGTACATTCAATAACCGCCGCCGTAATTGCGGAGATTCACCATTCAATAACCGTCTCGCTATGTAAGGATAGCCAACTTCAACGATTTTAAAGTTAGGGTTGAGGGTGAGGGCAATACCTTCTTGTGTCACCAACGAACGAATAATCAGCGCAAACTTAGCAGGAATTCGGAACGGGTATTCATACATAAGCCCCGAAAACTGGTCGGTAATTGTCCGAAAATTAAATTCGCTGACGTTTTTACCGATTGCATCCCCAAGTACAGCTTCGAGGGCAGGAATAATTGGACCTATATCGGTATTGAGAGTCAAAAAACCAAGCGCAACAAAATCTACTGCCAAATCGGAATAGTCTTTATTAACAAGATGCACCAACGCATCGACCAAATTCTCTTTTGCAATTTCATCGAGTTGATCCATCATCCCAAAATCAATATAAGCCATGCGACCATCGCGCATTGCAAATAAATTACCAGGGTGCGGGTCAGCGTGGAAAAAACCGTGTTCCAGTAGTTGCCGCAACCCGGACGTAACACCTATTTGGATAATAGCTTCGGGGTCTAAGCCAGCTTCTCTAATACTTTTAGTATCAGTAAGTTTGAAGCCTTCGATCCATTCCAAAGTTAAAACGCGATTTGTAGTAAAACGCCAGTAAATCGCTGGAACTTTTACTTGGGGGTCGTTACGGAAGTTAGTGGCAAACTTCTCGGCATTTCGTCCTTCATTGATATAATCAATTTCTTCAAAAATCTTTGTGCCAAATTCATCAACAATTAAAGAGAGGTCGTGTCCCAGGTTGAGGGGCAACCAAGGTGCTAACCAACCTGCTGCCCACCGCATTAAAAACAGGTCGAGGGTAATAGTTGGTCGCAGGTTGGGACGCTGGACTTTTACCGCTACTTCTTCGCCAGAAACGAGACGACCGCGATAGACTTGACCTAAAGAGGCTGCTGCCACAGGACTTGGTGACAGTTCACTAAATACTTCCGAGATGGGACGTTCGAGTTGAGTTTCGATTATATGATACGCTAGAGCATTATTAAACGGTGGTAACTGGTCTTGCAGCTTTACCAATTCGTCTAAAAAGTCCTTGCGAATCAAATCCGGTCGTGTCGAGAGGGCTTGACCAACTTTAATGAATGTTGGACCCAATCGCGTCAACATTTCCCGCAATTGAATTGCCCGTTTGAGCTTGTTTTGCTCAACTTGGTTAAACCATTCGTCCCACTTTAAACCCAATAGAAACCCAGCGAAAAACCAGATAATTTTGATCGCCCGTCCCCAAACTTGCCAAGGACGGAACCTATAGTAACGCGCGATCGCATCTGGACTATAACGATTTAGCTGAGTAGGTTGATATTGACCCACGCCGACCTTTACCTCTACAACCAATGAATTGACAGTTTTGCTCGCCCTCATTCTGTCTCGCACTCGTAATGACTGCGAACACACAATAGCCGTAGCTTTTATCTAAAAACAATTTAAAAACGCACATTTCCGGGCAATTTTTTCAGCAATTTTAGCCGATTATACCGCCCAAATTTTTGTTTATTTTTCTTAATTATACTTTATGGAAGTACAACCCATTACGGCATTGTAAAGACTTTATTGCTAAATCTTAATGGTTTATGTTAATGGTGACGATAACCGATCGTGTTAAAAGTTCGGGCGATATCCTCTGTTGTTGTGGGAAGTCATAAGTTTGCCCCGCAATCAGTTGTAAATGAACTAGTAGTGCGAGCATCTTGCTCGCACTACAATGGTATTCCTATTTCCGCCGTTGGGTACTAGTACCGTGCCAATACTGCTCGGTTAAGGTTTTTTGCTAGAATCGATCCCCCTAAATCCCCCTTAAAAAGGGGGACTTTATAAGGCTTTTAGCCCCCCAATTTAGCGGGGGGTTGGGGGGATCAATTTCTTAACCGAGCAGTATTGAGTACCGTGCGGCATCCATAAGCCTACGCACTACAGTTTTATATCAAAATTAAAATATTTTTGAAATGGTATGGTTATTTACGCCATGCTGTACTAGTTATAACTTAACCTAAATTCCGGTTTTCCAGGATTTGTAACATTTCAATCATTATTTGTCGGATTTTATTATCCGACATAATTCTACTACACTCCGCATGGGATTAAGTTTGCCGACTTATTTTAAGGATGTTGCTGACGATTCACACTTTTTTAAATATCATTAAATGTTGCTGCGGCAATAAATTATTAGTTTCTTGCCAGGTTAATCCAACCGCTTGCATCTCTGTTTTCACCTGCTTTTGACTCATTTTGTGCAACCCTTTAATCATAACCAAAGGGTTTTCTTTGCGATATTCAATTAAAGCGACTCTTCCACCTGGTTTCAACGCTTTGAC
>JANNFJ010001170.1:0-15641 GCA_031379725.1 Calothrix sp. OTE_75_metabat_31 | reverse complement strand
TGTATGGGGGTGGTTATTTTTTTTTTTTTGTTTTCTTTTGTTCTCTTTGTGTTTTTTTTTTATTTTTTATTTTGTGTCCTTTTTTTTTTTTTTGTTTTTTTTTTTTTTTTTTTTTGTTTGGGTGGGGGGGTTTTTGTGGTTTTTTTTTGTTGTTTGATATTTTTGTTGTTTAACCCGCCCTTAGGGTACAAGGGGTTTTTGGTTTTTTTGGGTTTTTGTGGTTGGGTGGGGGGGGTTTTTTGGAGATTTTTTGTTGTATGCTGATTTTGTTCGTGAACCCGCCCTTACGGTACCACGGGTTTATGGGTATTTTGGGGATTTGTGGATGGGTGGGGGCGGGTTTATGGAGATTTTTTGTTGTATGCTGCTTTTTATCCGTGAACCCGCCCCTACCGTACCACGGGGATGGTTCGATATACGGTTTCGGCGACTTTTGCTAAACGCTGCATTGCTAGAGCTATTTCTTCGTCGCTCCCTGTTAAACTGATTCGCAGGCATTGGTGTTTGTGTTCCCATTCTTCGTGCAGTCCAGGAAAGAAGGTGTTACCGGGTACAACTATTACACTGACTTCTTTGAGTTTTTGGTAAAATTCCCAGTCGGATATGGGTAAGTCTTTGAGCCATAACCACGCAAATATAGCACCTTCGCCACGATGCAAGAACCAGGGTAAGTCTTTGGGCATTGCGGCATCTAAGGTATTTTCTAAAACTGTGAATTTGTTTTGGTAAAAGGAACGGATTACTGTTTCGGATATGTTTGCTAATGCACCTGAATTGATGGCACGGGCTGCGATCGCTTGTCCGTATCTCGATGGGTGGATGCACATATTTGTTTGGAAGCATTCTAATACTTCGATAACTCGTTCGTCACCGATGGCGATGCCGATTCTTTCTCCAGGTAATCCGGCTTTTGATAAGCTCATGGAATGGATGATGTTATCGCCGAAAATTGGTGTCATTTCGGTAAAATTTAATGCTGGAAATGGTGGTGCATATGCTGAATCGATGAATACGGGAACATCGTAAGGTGCAGCTAGGGCAGTAATTTTATTCACTTCTTCGTCGGTGACGACATTACCAGTCGGATTGCAGGGACGGGAGAAAATTACGCAACCTGTGTTCTCGTTAATCGATAATTGGCTGAAGTCGGGACGATATTTAAATCTGTGTGTAGTTTCGTTAATGTCTAAAGTTGGTTTGTAAGCAACTAAAGATTCGGGAGTTAATGCCACACCACCGTAACCTGTATAGTCGGGACTTAATGGTAAAACTACTTGCTTTAGTTGCCCGTCTGTGGTGTATCCACCTAATGCATTTGCAGCGTAGAAATATAGGGTTTGACTACCGGGGGTAATTAAGACATTGCGATCGCTTAGTTTTAAACCGTAGCGTTGATTGAAGTCATTCACAATCGCTTCAATTAAGGGTGCATAACCTTGTGAGGAACCGTAACGGCAAACAACCTCACCATATTCAGAGCTTTGGAGTAAATCTACTGTACAATCGCGCCATAACTGTTCGACTTCGGGTAATATTAACGGATTTCCAGCACTTAGATTAATAAATTGCTGCCCCTTTGAAGCGTGTAAGGTTTCGATAATGTCCTTCATAATAGCTCGAACGCCAGTTAGGTTGGACATTTGAGCGCCAATTTTTGTTAGGGCAGGATTCATAATGCTATAAATAATTTCAATAATCTACTGATTGCGTCTCTAATAATAAATGTAGCGAGGATACGTTGCTATGTCTATTAACAAGTTGTTGTTACCGTAAAAGCTTGCGTCTCGCCTTATTCTGGATGATATCAGGCCTAAGATAGGCATTTTGCCTGTCTGAGCGTAATGATTTTGCCTAGCCAGATATTTAAATTTTATTCACAAAAATAAATAATGGACAGAACCTTTGCCCAGTAAGCGTTGCCAAAATAAGGTGAGTTTGCTATAAAAATTCATGCAGTTGCCATACTAATATTGAAACTGTGAGTAGTTAAAGCCACCCTTTTCTATGAGGGGGAAATCTAGAAATAATCAGGATATTGTCCAGTGGCTAAACATCAGTCTAAGCATCGCTCGCAACAGGTATCCACCACAATAGAGCTTTCGGAAAAATCCTTTGCGGCACAACTACAATACTTGATTGCCATGCAAAAATATCGGCAGGCATTGGAAGAAGTCAAAAAAATTCAGCGATCGCACCCTGAGATAAAATTTAGTCCCAATGAATCGGAGATTTGGCTGCTGCGGGGTCAACAGGAATTCCAAAAGCAAGACTTTAAACAGGCAGAAAAATCCTTTGAACGCGCTCTAGAATTGGGTTTGGTAGGAAAGGTTCACTACTGGCAAGCTAAGTGTTTGCTGGAGTTGAATAAACTGGATGCAGCCTTAAAATTACTTCGTGATGCATTTGAAGCTGGCACGCTCATCAAAGAATACAGCATTTGTTATCTCAAACTTCTATTGCTCAAAGGAGATATTGCCACAGTTGAGCAGTTAATCAACCAACAATCGAAAGCGTTTAATGCTGCCCAATTGCATTGGGTACGTGGGGTGCTAGCTCTCAAGCAGGAACAACCCGAAGCTGCTCTAACATCTTTTCAAAAAATTAAGCGTCCCGTCACACCAGGAGATTTACCGCTTGCTTGGATTACTTACAGCCAGCAAGTAAGCGGTGATTGGAATGCAGCAGCAAATCTTTTAGGGTTGGAGTTTTCTAAATACCCCCGTGCCAAACCAAAGTATTTGGAACATCCTGTTTTAACGCGATTGGCAACTGCCCAACAAGCAAAAACAGGAGTTCCACCCCTGGAACCCCAAAATCTGGAACGAGAAGACCCAGCAATTCAAGATGCACTATCCGCATTGGCGACTGTACAACTAATTAATAACGACAACCATCATGATGCTGCCCATGTGTTGCTACAGATGTCAAAACGTTCGACTCGCTTCTCGGAACTAAAGAACCTGCGTTCATCATTACTTGCGCTTGCAGGTCAACAGGCATTTAATCAAGGACAAGTCGAATGTGCCGAACTTTTCTGGCAACCTTTATTAACAGAGAAACCCTTTAACCCCCAGTTGGCAGTCAATTTGTTAGAAGTATTGGATGCCAATGATTCTGATGAAGAACGTCCGCGTGTTTTAACTCAATTTTTGCGGTGGTTGGAGCAGGAAGGGAAACAAAAGCCGCAAGAATGGACTGATACACGATTAAAACTAACCTTAGCTCATCTCCACTGCAAGATGGCAGATGCTTACATGGCAATAGATCGGGCACGTACAGCAATCGGTGCTTTCCAACAAGCCGAACGCATCTGTCCCACATCACCAGAAGTACTAGGGCGCAAGGGACTATTAGTAGCCTTAGACGAAAATTATACTGAAGCGATCGCATTGATTACCCAAGCCATCGAAGGCGGGTGTCGCCATAGAGAAGTTTACCGTACCTTGCTCAATTGTTGGCAGGAACTAGGAGACAAACAAGCATATAATGAAGCCCGTCGCCGTTTTGGCAAGCACTTTGACGACTTTACTGTTGAGACTGAAGTTGAAATATTACCTTGGATAGATGCGATATCTACACAAAGTTATTCGTTATTTAGGCGTATAGTGGAGTCCGAGGATAAAAAAGATCCTGCTACACGTGCTTGTCAGATATTCGTGAATGCAGTCCAAAGTTCCCCCAGTTCTAGCGATCGAGTTTCGTTACACCAAAAAGCAGCAGTCGAAGCATGGGATAGTCTGCTAGAAAAATTACCGGGAAACGAGCAAATTTCTGTGTTGCAGGCGATCGCTCTTTCGATTCATATATTAGCCAAACGTGAAAAAGGCATCGCTGCTTTAACAAATCAGTATTTACAAAAATTGTTCAACCTATCAACACAAGACCCAGAAGCGCGAGTTGCCCATTTGGTTGTCTTAGCTGTTAAAGAAAGTAGTCCCCAAAAACTAGAGCCATCTTTGCGTTCCTACCTCGACACCATACCCCAGCCAGGAAATGCTCTAGCAAATATTCAGCTTCAGGCACGCCGTTTTGGCTTGATTAAAACTCTCGTACCTGCCTTAGATGAAGCACTTCGTCGAGAACCTCAAAACCCTTTACTGCTTTTAGCTAAAGCTACTACTCACAATGTCGAACGCCCAGAATACGAAGAATTGAAGCAACAAGGGTTTGAATTAGCTCGTCGTCTCCAAGATGCCAAAGCCTTACAAAGATTTCGGGAAGAAGAGGCGTTTCTCTCAAGTCAAGAAGTAATTAGCATTATGCCAGACCCAGAGAACTTGGATAATCTCAATGTGTCAAATGTTGATGAATTGTTAGAAAGGATGATTAAAAAATTACTTGGTAATAAGATTCCCCAAGCTGAGTTAGAACGGAGGCTTCCAGAACTTAAGCAAATGATGTTAAATAATATGCCCAATTTCGAGGATGATGAGGACGAGGATGACGAGGAACCAGACTTCGATTCTATGTTTAGAAACTTAGCCCCTAAAAAACGAAAGGGTAAAAAAATAGGTTTTCAGCAGGAATTGTTTTAAAGTTGTAGGGGCGCAAGGCCTTGCGCCCCTATAACCGTACCTCGCCGGACTGGGAATAGCGATGATGATAACTAATCAACCATTTTGAATAAACGAATTTTAAATTGATTCATGACTTCACACTACGAACAATTAGGTATATCTCCAGGAGCAACAAGCACCCAAATTAAAGCAGCGTATCATGCCAAGCTGCGGGAATTTCCTGCTCATACCTATCCAAAAGAGTTTACAGCAAGTCGAGGAGCTTATGAGGCACTCCGTAAAGGAGAGACACAGGATGATGATTTCTTAAAAGTTCGTCCTTTGGAAGCACAGTTAAACCCAGAAATATTACAACAGGTACAGCAAAAAGCACTAGCTCAATTAGAAATTACCCTTGATGATTTAATTCGTGCCACATTTTAATTTTTCGCAATCAAACGAGCAGGGATAAGGGGGACAAGGGGGATAAGGGGAAAGAATTTGCGACTAACGACTAACAACTGACAACTGACAACTGACAATTGACAACTAACAACTGACAATTGACAATTGACAATTGACAACTAACAACTGACAATTGACCAATGACAACTGACAAAGAAGCCTTATTTGCTAAATTTCTAGATTATTTACAATCAAAACAAACACCTCCTGAATATCTAGGAGAAGCACCGAATACCAATTCCTTTGACCCCTATCAAATGGTTGCAGAATGGACTGCTTTACGCCATGAAGTCAAGCAACAGGGTAAATTATTGCGTTCGAGTCAAGATACCCTTCAGCAAGCGTTGGAAGTAACTAAAACAGATAAACAACAACTGCAAATACTTCTAGAAGAAAGCCAAAAACAAGCTAATAGTCAATTTGAGAAACAGCAAGAAAAACTCCTAAAAGATTTGCTGGGTATCGTAGATGCTTTAGATCGAGCTTGTACGTACTGGCAAGACGAATTAGAAGCATCCACCGCTACCTCAGTACCGAATGTCCGACAAAAAAGCTTCTGGGAAAAACTAGGAAAGTGGTTTGGTAGTAAGGAAATTCAGTCTCAAGAAACACCAGTATCCGAGTCATTAAGCGAAATTCTCACCAGCAATCAACAGGGAGTGGAATTAATTAGGCGATCGCTTTTAGATATACTACGACAACGCCGTGTTATTCCAGTTATATCTATTGGAAAACCTTTTGATTCCCAAAAAATGTATGCCGTAGGTCGTGAAGAAGCAGATGTCACGGAAAATACCGTGATTAAAGAAGTAGTACGGGGCTATTTGTGGGGCGATATCGTACTTCGAGAAGCACAGGTGATTGTAGGGACAAGAGGAACGAGGGAAGCTGAGTGCGACCTTGAAACTTGAACGAATGTGACTATAGGAATGCCGACAACCCTTGATAAAATATAAAAATGGCTTATGCAGTATGTCCGACATTATACTTTTGTGCTTCAGCCAAGGGATGTAGCGCAAGGAAAAACCCGAAAGGAAGATGGGTTGAGTACCGATACCAAACAACAGAATTATACCGAATTTATTCTCCTAATAACTCAAAGAAAGTTTCCTTGTCAATTCCAATGTCCTGAATCATGCCCATTAAAGTCCCTTGTTTTAGGTCTTTTCCCGAATGAATAGGAACAACAACCCTTTGTCCATGACTATCCTTATAAATAGCATGACTCCCCTTTTGACGGTCAAGATAAAAACCTAAATTTTCGATGACCTTGATAAAATCTTTGGCTTTAATACTGGGAAAATTACTCATGCCAAAATACTTAATGGCTTAACAATTAAATCTTCTTTAGGAATTGACTGATTCTCAGCCCTTAAACTTTCAATATATAATTCGATGGCTTCTGTAATATTCTCGATGGCCTCTTCAACAGAATCTCCTTGAGAATGACAACCTTTTAGGATAGGACAAAAAGCGTGATAACCTCCATCTGATTCTTTTTCCAGAAGAACTGTGTAATTGTAAATTTGTTTATCGTTACTGCCCATATGTTTTCAACTTGTTTGCGATCTACTTACTTTTAACTTAGACTAATTCCATAATAAAGACTTTTGATTATGTTGGTGAATTTGTGCGATACCATTATCCTGCAAAGATGCTACGCGATAGCTTGCTTCTTTTGGAGGGGTACGAAGATGGCTGCCAAGGGCATCGCGCTAGCGACTCCTTCGGAGTATTGCGTTGCCGGAGGTACTCTGCGAGAACGCGGATTTTGTGTTCAAGGATAGTACGGCGATCTTGTCGGTTGGCTTGAGGGTCACTTTTTCTGCGAATATACAGCAGGGGTCAATATCTTGTATTCTGATTATGAAGCTCTCATGGTTTAACAATACAATATTTTGCGATCGCCCCTTCACGACATTCGTACATGGGGCATAGGGCACAGGAAGCTAAAACTAGGTGCAAATAACATTAAAAAAATATGAAAGCAGTTGGTATTGACTTAGGCACAACAAATTCCGAAGTGGCAATTGTCGAAAACGGACAGGTGCGGATATTGCCAGGAGAAGATGGGGACTTAATTTTACCTTCTTGTGTGGGGTTGAGCGATACAGGTAAGTTGCTGGTGGGGCGAGAAGCACTCCGTCAGTATGCTGCGGCTCCCGAACGCACTGTGAAGTCAATTAAGCGCTGGATGGGAACTGACCACGAAACCACTTTAGGAGATAAAAAATATTTACCTCATGAAGTATCCGCAATTATTCTGCGTGCCTTGAAACAACGTGCCGAGGATGCTTTGGGAGAAACAATTACCCAAGCTGTAATTACAGTTCCTGCTTACTTTACAGATGCTCAAAGGCAAGCAACTAAAACTGCTGGCGAGATAGCGGGTTTGGAAGTACTGCAAATTATTAACGAACCAACAGCGGCGGCTTTAGCTTATGATTTGCGCTCCGAAGAGACAGAACGAGTCGTGGTTTATGACTTGGGAGGTGGTACTTTTGACGTGTCGGTTGTGGAAATTACGGGTGAAGTCACAGAAGTACTAGCGAGTCACGGTAATAATCGCTTGGGTGGAGACGATTTTGACAGGCTTTTGCAACTTCATCTAGCGGATTTATTTCGGAAACAGCATAATACGAGCGTGCCAGATGATGCAGTCACTCAAGCGCGTCTCCTCCGTGCAGCGGAGCAGTTAAAGATTGACTTGAGTTCTCATGCTTTTGCTACAGTTCGGGAAGCGTTTTTGGGTAGTAAAGGCAAAACTGCACTACATCTAGAGACAGAAGTTGCACAGTCCGATTTTGAAAAATTAATTCGTCCGCTATTAGAAGAAACCCTAGAAGCAATTGACCGCGCCCTCGCAGATGCTAACCTCAAACCCGAAGAAATTGACCAAATTATCCTAGTTGGTGGTTCTACACGCATTCCCCTGGTGCAAAAAATGATTGAGGAGCATATGGGACAAGCTCCCACCGATGGCATTCAACCTGACCTTTGCGTAGCTTTAGGAGCCGCTTTACAAGCTGGGGTATTGGTAGGTGAATCCGTGGATGCCATTCTTGTAGATGTAATTCCTCATTCCTTGGGAATTGCTGCGGCTGTTCCTACAGCAATGGGGATTATGCCAGGTTTCTTTAGTGTAATTATTCCCCGCAACAGCGTTGTTCCCGTTTCCCGTTCCCACGTTTATTCCACCCTGTTTGACGAGCAAGAAGCGGTAGAAATCGAAGTTTTTCAAGGTGAAAATGCTAGAGCCGAGGAAAATGTACCTCTCGGTTCCTATCGAGTAGAAAGCTTACCACCCAAACCAGCAGGAAATATTCAAATCGAAGTTCACTTTGATTTTGACCTAAATGGTATTCTCACCGTCACTACTACTGAGAAAGGCAAAGGACAACAAGGAACTCTAGTAGTAAATAATGCAGGTATACAGAAACTTTCTAGTCACGAATTGACGCGAGCTAGAGCAGATTTAGAGGAATTGTTTGAATTTAAAAGTGATGAAACAATTGAAATTTCTTCACAAACAGCAATCGATGCCGTGGAAATCGCTCCAGAATTAGCAGCGCTTTTAGACAGTGCCCAAAAACAACTCGAAACCATAGACCCCGAACAAGCTGAGGAATTACAGGACTTATTAGACCAAATTGAAGATGCGATCGCTAACAATAGTGCAGAACTATCCCAGTTTCAAGAAGAACTGTCAGATTTTCTTTACTACGCTAGTACCAATGAAACAGAGTAAGTAATATGAAATGTCCTGTCTGTGGTGTAGTTTATCGTCCGACAAAAACGAGTAAAGGAGGGGAACAAGGGAACGGGGAAGATGAACTAGTATCAATATCTGCCCCATCTCTAACTTGCAGACGCTGCAAAGCTGATTTATCTGATTTAATTCACCTTCACGACCAGGCTATGTGGTATCACACAGAAGCACTGTATTTATTGTCAATATGGCGTTATTCAGAAGCAGGAGTACATAATAACAGCGCTATTGCTTTGCATTACAGCAATGCAGATTTCCATGCCTTAGCTGGTAAATTAGAGGCATTGCAAGGCAAATTTAGGGAAGCGTTGTTTGAATGGCAACTTGCACTCAAGTTTGACCCACAAAATGCCATTGCTTTTAATTGTCTGCAAATGATTCAGCTAATGGCAGAATGCGATCGCTAATTTTTAAGGTTATTTTGAAAGAGTTCGAGAACTTGCTGCCAAGCATCAACAGCAGCCTCTTTGTTTGCACTTGCACTTGGGTGCTGTTCTAAAAATGGGTACTTATCGATGAATAATCCGCCGAAAAATCCGTGTCCTGCATCGTATCGAAATACACGATGATTTACTTGATGCTTCTTCAATTCTACCTCGATTTGTTGGTTTTCTGATTGGGAAACTAATAAATCTCTCGTACCAAAAAATGTATAAATAGTGCCAGCAATATCAGAGGTACGATCGATAGTTGGAGTTTTTTCTCCATAACTAGAAGTTGTAATTCCCCCCCCATAGAATGAAGCTGTTGCTTTAATATCCGGTAAAGTTGCAGCCATATAAGCAACGTGACCACCAAAACAAAAACCAATGGAGCCAATGGAATCAGCTTTTACATTGGGTAAAGTTTTGAGATAGGTGATAGTAGCTTGGATATCGCTAAGTATTTCTTGATACTTAACTTGTTGATAATATTCCAAACCAATTGGATAAGCTTCTGGACTATACCCAGTATCTTTTTCGCTAAACCCAAATTCAAAACCAGGAGCGATACGTTGATACATCGCAGGTGCGACTGCCACGTATCCTTGCTGCGCTATTAGTTCGGTAATATCTCGGATATTCTCGTTGACTCCAAAAATTTCTTGAAAAACGATAACTGCACCAAATTTTCCCGTACCGACTGGTTGTGCTAAATAAGCATCGATTTGTAGGTCGTTATTAGGTACTTTGACATAGCCCGTATTAATTTCGATGTTTGTCATTTGCCTTTTTTAGCTGAAACAGTAGAAGCCCCGCACCATATTCGTACTCGAATTGCTGTCGGGATGAATACGAGTGAGTTAGGAGAAGATAGATTTAATGTTTTATGGCAAACGCCGTAACAATTAAATCTATCGTCGAGTCACGAACAAAATACTTTATAATGTTAAGTAGAGCGGAGGGGCATCCCGTTCTTAAAGCTCATCGCCTCCTAAGCAATAGCCGGATTGGGTGAGAAGCCCCCATCATAGCGGTACTCCGCTTGATGGTGGGAAATGTCACCTCTGCCTTTTCAATTTTCTCATAGGAACAAGAGCATCTGCTCTATTCACCGAAAATTACTGTAATACCAATTCTTTGTGTTAGCGAAGCTTGCCCGCAGGGCTAGCTGCATAGAATTTTACCCCGCCCCTTAATCCCCTCCCCGCAAGCGGGGAGGGTTAGGGTGGGGTTCTTTACTATGCAACTTCATATTAAATTGGTATAAGTTATACAAAAATTACAATGTAAATTTTTTTTCGCTCCAGGATGTACACTCATGGGTTAAGTCCAACTGCGATAGGAGAAAAGTAACGGTGAAAGTTAAAGCAGCATTAGCTTACAGCGCGGGTAAGCCGTTAACCATTGAAACCGTTGATTTACACCCACCTAAAGCTGATGAGGTTTTGGTGGAAATCAAAGCTAGCGGTGTCTGTCATACTGACGCTTACACGCTTTCAGGTAAAGATCCCGAAGGCTTGTTTCCTGCTATTTTAGGGCATGAGGGGGCAGGTATTGTCGTCGAGGTTGGTGAAGGTGTAAAAAGCCTCAAACCGGGTGACCATGTAATACCTCTGTATACTCCCGAATGCCGTGAGTGCGAATATTGTCTAAGTAGAAAAACCAATTTGTGCCAAGCTATACGGATTACCCAGGGAAGGGGATTAATGCCCGATGGTAGTAGCCGCTTCTCAATTGGAGGAGAAATGATTCACCATTACATGGGTACATCAACCTTTGCTAACTATACGGTGCTGCCAGAAATTGCCCTAGCCAAAATCCGTGAAGATGCTCCCTTTGAGAAAGTTTGTTACATTGGATGCGGTGTCACAACGGGTGTAGGTGCTGTGATTAACACTGCCAAAGTCGAACCCGGTGCGAATGTCGTTGTATTTGGGTTGGGTGGAATTGGTTTAAATGTCATCCAAGCTGCACGTATGGTTGGAGCAAATATGATTATTGGGGTTGATATTAACAACAGTAAAAAATCCCTTGCTGAAAAATTTGGGATGACGCATTTCGTGAATCCGCAGGAAATCGAGGGTGATGTTGTACCATATTTGGTTGATTTAACCAAAGGTGGTGCTGATTATTCGTTTGAATGTATTGGCAATGTTAATATCATGCGTCAAGCTTTAGAGTGCTGTCACAAAGGTTGGGGTGTTAGCGTCATTATTGGTGTTGCGGCAGCAGGTGAGGAAATTCGGACTCGTCCCTTTCAATTGGTAACGGGGAGAGTTTGGAAAGGTTCAGCATTCGGTGGTGCAAGAGGTAGAACTGATGTACCAAAAATTGTCGATTGGTATATGGATGGGAAGTTAAATATTGATGATTTAATTACCCATACAATGCCGATTGAAAAGATAAATGATGCTTTCGATTTGATGCATAGAGGTGAATCAATCCGTAGCGTCGTTACCTTTAATTAGTCCCGTAGGATAGGCGTCTCGCCTGTCCTGTATTATTATTGATATATAAGGTCAGGCATTTATTTATAAGGTCAGGCAAGATGCCTAACCTACAAACACCTATTCTTACATAAAATGAATAAATTTATCCTGATTACCCTTTCACTCGTAACGTCTTTAATTATCTTGCCCATTAGCCAAGCGAAAACTCCTCATTCTAGTCACATGACCCAATTTAATTTAAGCTCGCAAAAGTGGAAAAACCGCGTTTTATTAGTATTCGCACTTTCGGCTGACAATGCTACTTACCAGCAACAAATGCAGCTATTAAATCAATATCAACGAGGCTTAAAAGAACGCGATTTGCTTGTTGTTCATGTTTTACGTACAGCGACAAACTTAAATAACCAAGAGCAACTTTTTCTAGATACATCAGCTAAATTACGTCAACGCTTTGGTGTTGATAATGATGATTTTCGTGTCATCCTAATTGGTAAAGATGGTAGTGCAAAACGTCAAGATACTACTATTGTTCAGCCAGAAACTATTTTTCGTCAAATTGATGCAATGCCAATGCGACAACAAGAAATGCGCGATAAAAATCAATCTGGCTTGTAGTTGCGCTTTAGCGCTATACATGCCTAGTATAGCGCTGAAGCGCAACTACGAACCAATTTCAAAGATTTTATTCTGCTTACCCGTTTTTATCAAGATTCTTGCTTGTACTGCTTCTAAAAAATCGACAGTAGGCAATAGAAGATAGAAAATAGAAAACTAAATATTTACTAGGATGGGTATTTCATCCCGTCCTTCCATAAATTTATTTACAATATATATATGCAATATTACCCATTCGATAAATTTCCACAATTAGAAACAGAAAATATAATTTTAAGACAAATAAAATCATCGGATGCAGAAGCAATTTTCCAATTTTTCTCTGATGTAGATGTTTTAAAATATCACAATATAGAAGTTTTTTTTAATATTGAACGAGCAGTAAGATTAATTTATCATTGGGATGACCGTTTTTTAAGTAGAAAAGGGATTCGGTGGGGAATCACTCGAAAAGGTGATAATACCATTATTGGTACTTGCGGTTATCGCTTCTGGGGTAAACCGCTTTTTTGTGCGGAAATTGGCTATGAATTGAAAAAAGATTATTGGCGACAAGGTATAATGAGTGATGCTTTGAAAACTATCATAAAATTTGGTTTTGAATCGCAATTAAATCGCATTGAAGCAACTGTGATGTTGAAAAATACCCCGTCGATGAGTTTGTTGGGTAAATTAGGTTTTATTGAAGAGGGTATTCTTAGAGAATATGGATTCTGGAAAGAACAGTTTCACGATTTAAAGATTTTTTCGCTTTTGAAGAAAGATTATGATGCTGTTTTACGGTAGATATCCTATAGTATTCAATACTTGTCGGCTAGAGACAGTGGAGAGGATTAGAAACCCGGATTCTCAAAGAATCCGGGTTTCTAATTTCCCCCTGACCGAGTAGTATTGACATGGTATTATCGGAACCGTTTTTATGTAAAATTATGGTAGACCAGCACGTATGAATGTTATGTCAATCAATTTAATTAACGAATATAAATCTTTTGGTGGCAAACTTGGCTTTTATTCGCATTTTTCGACTGCTTGTAATAGTGAAATGCGGTTTTCTGTTTACCAACCTCCGCAAGTTAAAACCCAATTACCTGTTCTTTATTTCCTCTCTGGGTTGAGTAGTACTGAGGAAAATTTTATGGTTAAGGCAGGGGCACAAAAGTATGCTGCTGAATATGGATTAATATTAGTTACACCCGATACTAGTCCGAGAAATACCGGGATTCCTGGTGAGGATGATGATTGGGATTTTGGGACTGGTGCAGGGTTTTATGTCGATGCTACCCAAATACCCTGGGTTTCGCATTACCAAATGTATAGCTATGTGGTTGATGAATTACCTGCTTTGATTGCTGCTAATTTTCCTATTCAAACTGATAAGCAAGGTATTTTTGGACACTCAATGGGGGGACATGGAGCGTTGATTTGTGCTTTACGAAACCCAGAAAAATTTAAGTCGGTTTCGGCATTTGCTCCGATTGTTGCACCGATGCACTGTCCTTGGGGAAATAAGGTTTTAAGCGGTTATTTGGGTGAAGATAAGGAAGCTTGGCACAATTATGATGCAAGTGAATTGGTTAAAAAATTGAAGTATCACGGTAATATTCTGATTGACCAAGGTACTACCGATAAATATTTAGTTGAACAATTAAAGCCGGAGTTATTTGCACAAGCTTGCCGGGAAGTTAATCAACCTCTAAATTTACGCTATCAAGAAGGTTACGACCACGGTTATTATTTTATTGCTAGTTTTATTGAAGACCATATTAAGCATCATGTTAGAGAGTTAGGAGTTGGGAGTTAGGAGTTAGGAGGTGCGGAATGTAAAAACGCTAAGGTTAAAAAAAATTTATCATTTTCGCGTGAGTTCAATACTCAACAATAATTGGTTGTGCTGGTATCCACACTGTAAAAATTGAACCTATACCTATTGTTGATTCTACTTCAATTCTGCCGCGATGCATTTCGACTAATTGCTTAGTGAGAGCTAATCCTAACCCAGCACCTTCGTAACAACGACGGTAGGGGGTGTCGAGTTGGTGAAACTTTTCAAATAGTTGCGGTAATTGTTCTGTTGATATACCAATACCTGTGTCTTCGACTTGAAAAACTGCGGCGTTTTCTTCCCACCATAATCTGAGAGTGACACTTCCACCCGTGTTGGTAAATTTTATGGCATTACTAAGCAAGTTACTAATAATTTGCCGCACTCGTCGCAAATCTGCACAAAAGCGATCGCATCCTGTTTTGACCTGCAAATCTAAGTTTAACTCGATTTGTTGCGTCGCTGCTTTTTGTTGCGATGTGTCCAAAATTGTTTGGGCAAAATCAAAGAGCGAAAATTCACTAACATTTAAAACCGCTAACCCTGCTTCAATTTGCGACAAATCTAAAATGTCGTTAATCATTTCTAATAAATGTTGTCCACTGTCGTGGATGGTTTGCAAGTAGTCGCGTTGACGCTGTGTTAATTCTCCAAATGACCAACGTAGTAATGTGGAAGACATCCCTATTACGTGTGTTAACGGAGTTAGCAACTCGTGACTAATAGTCGCTAGGAACTCGCTACGTATACGATTGGCAGCTGATGCTGCTTCTAATGCATCGTGAAGGTCGATTGTGCGTTCGATTACCCGTTGTTCCAAATTTTGCTTTTCCTGGGTGAGATTGGACATTAACTGCGATTGGTGGATGGCTATAGCTAATTGTTCGGCAACCCCAGTCAATAAATTTTTTTCACTTTCAGCCCAATCACGAGGATTTGAACATTGATGAGCAATCAGCAATCCCCAAAGGTTATCGTCACATATAATCGGTGCGACTAATTTCGCTCGAACTTTTGTCTTTTTCAGAAACTCCAGTAAGCATTTTTCTAGAACATAAGTTTTTTCAACGTCGTTTACTGCTAAAGTAAAGCCTTGTCGATATTTTTGCCAACATTCTGTAGTTGGAGTAAAGCAATTTGCTTCTCGGTAATTCAACACCGATGAAATTGTATCGTTAGCACAAGCTTCATAGACTATACAACCAGCATATTCAGAAAAATGATGCTGTGTCGAAGTTGAAAAATCAGGATGAGTTAGGAATAATGATTTTTGATTAACAATCGATTCTTCAAATTTATAAATTACTAATCGGTCTAATTCTAGAAATCCTCGTACCTGGGCAATCGCGGTTGTCATAATTACCGACAAATCCAAGCTTTTACGGATTTGTGTTGTCACCTGATTTAAAAGACGTTCTTGGGCAATTTGCTTGTGTAGAGCGTTTTCGACTGGTTGACAAACCGAATAATCTAACTGATTCAAAGTTGTTTCTGATACAGTACATTCGGGTTGCAACAATAAATATTCTAATAACAGGATTGTAAATTTTCCTTGGAGTCCAGCATCGTTAGGTGCGACAATTTGACTGTATTGCGACAAAT